>JAMPXR010000529.1 GCA_023701085.1 Ramlibacter sp.
ACGGGCGCCGCATGCGTGTTACTACAGCGCTGACCATTACGCGAGTTTCAGGAAGATTGTGGAGTGAGCCCCAAATGAAGCGGGACGAGTTTTTGACCATGGAAAGAGACGCGGAGATGGATGCACCACTTCGTCGCGACAACAACGAAGCGCCCCTGAAGGGCGTGCGCAGCAACATCGTGCAATCGATCCGCGCCTTCAGGGTGCCGGAGCTGCAGAGCGCCGCGCGCGCGCTCGGGCAGCATTTTCTCTACGCCAACCTGGCCAACGGCCAGAGCAAGCAGGAAGTGCTGGACCTGATCGCGCAGCAGTTCATGCTGCCGGCGCACTTCGGCAAGAACTTCGACGCGCTCTACGACTGCATGACCGACCCGGTGCACAAGTCTGGGCCGCAGCCCGGCTTTATCGTGGTGCTCGAGCAGATCCCGGCCAACGCCAAGTTCGACAAGGAAGCGCGCGAGCAGCTGCTCGACATCTTCCGCGACACCGCCGACTACTGGGCGGACCGCAAGATTCCATTCAGGTGCTTCTATTCTTTTCTGTAGCCCGTTCTGCACACACCAGCCAAGCAGAACGGGCGAACGAGGCTCAAGGGGAAGCCGCCGCCGGCGCGACGCCTGCCGCGGAAGGCGGCGAAAAGATGCCCACCGACAAGTTGGTGGACGTCTCGCCGCTGGCGCTGCGCATGAGCAGCCCCTTCAACGCGGGGTATTGGCTCGCGGCGGCGTGACCTTCCAGGCGCCGCCTGTTTCAGGCGCGCCAGACAAGCCGGGGAGCTTCCCCGTTCATGGCGCGGGCATTGGGTGGGAAAAGGCCTGCGCCAGCCGGACATATTCATCGACCGGCACCTCCTGCGCGCGCCGCTGCAGATCGAAGCCACCGGCGAAGCGCTTTTGCTCCAGCCACCGGCCCAGCGTGTGGCGCAGCAGCTTGCGGCGCTGGCTGAAAGCCACCTGCACCAGTTCGGAGAGCATCGCCGGGTCCACAGCCGCGGGCTCGGCCCACGGCCGCATGCGCACCACCGCGCTGTCCACTTTGGGCGGCGGCTCGAACGCGCGCGGCGCCACGAACAGCACGCTTTCCATGGCGTAGCGCCATTGCAGCATCACCGACAGCCGCCCGTAATCGCCGGTGGCCGGCGGGGCCACCATGCGATCGACCACTTCCTTTTGCAACATGAAGTGCTGGTCCGCGACGCCGTCCGCGAAGTCCAGCAAGTGGAACAGGATGGGCGTGGAGATGTTGTAGGGCAGGTTGCCCACCACGCGCAGTTTCGCGCCGCCCAGCGAGCGCGCCAGCGCGGCGAAGTCCACGCCGAGCACGTCGGCCTCCACCACCGTCAGCTGCGCATGGTGGCGCAGCCGCGCCGCGAGATCCCGGTCCAGTTCGATCACGGCCAGCCGGCCCAGGCGCTCCACCAGCGGCTGGGTCAGCGCGCCCAGGCCCGGCCCGATCTCCACCATGGCCTGCCCGGGGCGCGGATCGATCGCGCGGACGATGGCGGCGATGACCGCCGGGTCGCTCAGGAAATGCTGGCCGAAGCGCTTGCGGGGAACGTGCTTCAAGGCGGCGCAGGCAGGGCCGCCATGGCGGCGCGGCGGGTCATTGCGGCGGCTCGCGCAGTTCCACGTAGGCGCGGCCGCGCACTTCCTGCGCCCACTGCACATACGCTTCGTCGAGCTTTTTCTCGCGCACCAGGCCGCGCGTCACTTCGCGCTGCTCGGCGGGGCTCAGGGCCGCCCGCCGGCGCTCCAGCAGCTGGATCAGGTGCACCCCGAAGCGGGAGCTGAGCGGCTCGCTGATCCGGCCCGGCGCCAGGTTGTTCATCGCTTCCTCGAATTCCGGCACGAACAGCCCCGGGTTGGCCCAGCCCAGGTCGCCGCCGCTGGCCGCGCTGGCATCCTGGGAATGCTCGCGCGCCAGTTGCGCGAAATCGGCCTGGCCCGCCTCGATGCGCCGCTTGAAATCGGCCAGGCGCTGCCGCGCCGCGGCTTCGCTGAGCTGCGGCCCGGGACGCAGCAGGATATGGCGGGCGTGGCTTTGCTCCACGTGCGTGCCGGGCAGGCCGGCGCGCCGCTTCTCGACCACCTTGATGACGTGAAAGCCCGCGCCCGAGCGCACCACGTCGCTGACGCCGCCTTCGGGCAGGGCCTGCGCCGCCTGCACGAACAGCGGCGGATAGCGATCGGCGCTGCGCAGCCCGACCTGGCCGCCGCTGGCCGCCGCGCCAGGTGCATCCGAAAACTCGCGCACCAGCTGCGCGAAGTCCTCCCCGGCGCGGGCGCGCTGCTGCGCCCGCTGGGCCTTGGCGCGCAGGTTGGCGACCTGCGCCTCGCCCGCGCCTTCGGGAATGGCGACCAGGATGTGCGCCAGGTTGATCTCGACCGGCGCGTCGGCCGCGCCCTGCTGTTGTTCGCGCAGGTAGCGCTCCACGTCCAGGTCCGTCACCTTGACCCGCGACTCGAGCTCGCGCTCGCGCAGGCGCGTGAGCAGCAGCTGGTTGCGCAGGTCTTCCCGGAACTGCGACAGCGCGACGCCGTCGGCCGCCAGGCGCCGGCGCAGCTCGGGCACCTCCATCAGGTTCTGCCGCGCCACGTTCTGCTCGGCCTGGTCCACCGTGGACTC
>JAMPXR010000530.1 GCA_023701085.1 Ramlibacter sp.
AACCCGGCGCCCTCGGCGCGCCAGATCTACGACTGGGTCTGCGCCGTGCGCCGGGCCAAGCTGCCCGATCCGCAGGTGATCGGCAACGCGGGCAGCTTCTTCAAGAACCCGACCGTCACGCCCGACCAGTGCCAGGACATCATCGCGCGCGAGCCGAACATCGTGCATTACCCGATGCCCGACGGCAGCGTGAAACTGGCCGCCGGCTGGCTGATCGACGCCTGCGGCTGGAAGGGCAAGTCGGTGGGCAACGCGGGGGTCTACGAGAAGCAGGCCTTGGTGCTGGTCAACCGGGGCGGCGCCACGGGCGGCGAGGTGGTGACACTCGCGCGCGCCATCCAGACCAGCGTGTACGAGCGATTCGGCATCCGGCTCGAACCCGAGCCGGTGGTGATCTGATCCGACGCGCCCGGTCAGGCCTTGTCTTCGGGCGTCTGCTGCGCCTGCAGCGCCAGCGCGGACCAATCCCAGTCGCCGCGGCCGCCTTCGCACAGCTGATCGAGCAACTGCTCGGCCAGGCGCGCCGCCGGCAACGCGGTGTGGTGGGCGCGCGCGGTCTCCAGCGCCGCGCGCAGGTCCTTGCGCATCAGGCGCGCGCGAAAGCCGGGGGCGAACTGGCCGTCGATGATGCGCGGCGCATGCTTTTCGAGCGGGAAACTGCGCGCGGTTCCGCCCAGGAGCACATCGCGCACCTGGTGCAGGTCCAGGCCCTGCGCCCGGGCCAGCGCCAGCGCGTCCGCCACGCCCAGCAGCGCCCCGGCCACCGCGACCTGGTTGCAGGCCTTCACGGTCTGGCCGGCGCCCAGCGGGCCCACGTGCGTGACCGTCTTGCAGAAAGCGCCCAGGGCTTCGCGGCACGCCTGGAGCACCGCGGCGTCGCCGCCGACCATGCAGGCCAGCGTGCCGTCCTGCGCGCCTTGCTGTCCGCCGCTGACGGGCGCGTCGAGCAGAAAGCAGCCGCGATCGTGCAGGCGCTCCCCGAAATGCTGCGCGGACGATGCGGCGATCGTGCTGGTGTCCACGACACAGCTGCCACTCACCAGGCCATCGGCCAGGGGGCTCGCGCCCGCGAACAGCACCTCCTCCACGGCGGCGGCATCGGGCAGGCTCAGGAACACCAGGCGGCAGCTGCTTGCGAGCGAAGCCAGCGAAGCCGCCTCTTCGGCGCCGGCCTCGAGCAGCGCGTGCGCCGCTGCGGGCCGCCGCGCGAAAACCCGCAGGCGCCAGCCGCGGCGCAGCAGGCAGGCGGCCATGCCGCTGCCCATGGCGCCCAATCCGACAAAGCCGACCTCGCTGCCGGGTTGAAATGGCGCGGGCACGCTGGCCGCCGGTGCCGTCATGGTCGAGCCGGGGTGGTGGCGGCTGCCGCTTCGGACAGCCAGCGCCTTACTGGACCTGAATGCCCGCTTCGCGCACTACCTGCTGCCACTTGCGCGTCTCCTGGCTCAGGTGATCGGCGAGCGCCTGACGGTTGCCGCCCAGCGGCGTCGCGCCCATGTCGGCCAGCTTGCCGCGGACTTCCGGGTCGGCGAGCAAGGCGTTCAGCTCGGTGTTGAGGCGATCGAGCACGGGGGCGGGGGTGCCCTGCGGCGCCAGCAGCGCGAACCAGGTGGAAGACATCAGCTTGGGAAAACCCAGCTCCTGGGTGGTCGGCACGTCCGGCAGGGCCGGCGAGCGGGTGGTGTCCATCACCGCCAGCGGCCGCACCGTGCCGCCCTTGACCTGCCCCACGATGCCGGGAACCAGCTGGAACATGGCCTGGATCTCGTTGGAGATCAGGTTCGTGGTGGCCTGACCGGGCGCGTTGTACGGCACGTGCGTCATGCGCGTGCCCGTTTCGCGCATCACCAGGGCTCCGGCCAGATGCATGGAACTGCCGCTGCCGGTGGAGCCGAAATTGATCTTGTCCGGATTCGACTTCGCGTAGGAGATGAACTCCTTGAAGTCGCGCGCCGGCAGGTCCTTGTTGACCACCAGGATGTTGGGCACGCTCGCGATCAGGCCCACCGGCACGAAGCTTTTTTGCGGGTCGAAGGGCAGGTTCTTGTACAGGCTCGGATTGACGGCCAGCGTGCCGGCCCACGAGAACAGCAGCTTGTAGCCGTCCGGGGCGGCGGTCGCGGCCGCCGCGGCGCCGATGTTGCCGTTGGCGCCCGGCTTGTTGTCGATGACGATGGTGGTGTTCAGGCGGCGGGCCAGCCGCTCCGCGATGAGCCGCGCGATGGTGTCGCCGGTGCCCGCGCCGCCGGGCGCCGGGACGATGAGCTGTATGGTTTTCCCCGGCGCCGGCCACGCCTCGGCAGCGACCGGTGTCGACAGCGCCAGCAGCGCCGAAGCAGAGAGGATGCAAGCAATGTGCGGGTGTTTCATGATGTCCCCAGGTTAGTTGGAAGAAATTCGAGAATCGATCGCTTCGATGGCCGCCTCGATATTCTGGTCGGGCGTGTCCACGCGAAGCACGCAGCCCGGCGCGATCATCAGGCGGCGTCCCGAGGTCTGCTCGATCGCGTCCAGGACTTCCCGCCGCGTGCCTTCGGGGCCGCCTTCGACGAGTGTCTGGCCTTCGTTCAAGCCTCCCGCCAGCAGGCCGGGGAAACTCTTGCCCGCGTCGCGCAGGCTGGGCGG
>JAMPXR010000029.1 GCA_023701085.1 Ramlibacter sp.
GCGCAGTTCCTTGCCGTGCTCCGAGCTGTCTTCGGGGTACAGCACGCGCGTGACGTTCTCGGAGCGGTTCTTCTCGTCCACCGCGCTGAGGTAGTCGCCGCGATTGAAGGCCTCGAGGTCGATCGCCGAGCTGGCCCGCGCGGCCCACAGCCGCATCGTGGCCACGCTGTTCAGGCCGTAGCCCGGAACGCCGTTGTCGTAGGCGGTGGCGAGCACTTCCTCGGTGTCCACCCAGTGGACCACGTCGTTGTCGTCGGATGCCAGCCGGCCGCCAAAGCGCACCGTGTAGCTCAGCTCCGGGCGCATGAAGTCCCAGGGGTTGCCGTTGACCAGCCAGTAGTCGGGCTCCTCGATCTGGCGCCCGTTGACGATGCGCTGGCTGAACATGCCGTATTCGTAGCGCAGGCCATAGCCGATGCCAGGCAGGCCGATGGTCGCCAGCGAGTCCATGAAGCAGGCCGCCAGCCGTCCCAGGCCGCCGTTGCCCAGCGCCGGGTCGGGCTCGACTTCGACCAGCGCGTCGAAGTCCGCGCCCAGCTGGGTGCAGGCCTGCTTGACGGGCTCGTACAGGTCGGTGGCCAGCAGCGCGTTGACCAGCGCGCGGCCCGTCAGGTACTCCATCGAAAGATAGTAGACGCGCTTGGCGTTCTGCAGCCGGGCTTGCAGCAGCGTTTCGCGCCAGCGCTTCACGATGCGGTCGCGCACCGCATGGAACACCGCGAACATCCAGTCGCGCTGCGTGGCCGAATCGACGTCTTTCCCGACGGAATAGACCAGCCGTTCCATGATCGAGCGGCGCAGTGCATCCACCGTGTTGACGGGGATGTCGCTTTCGAGGATTTTCTGGTTCACGATGCGCAGTATTTCAGAATTGGCGAGCGCGCGGTGCCCGGGGCGTTCGAGGCGGCACGAACCTCATGCGGCGGCCGCCTGCGGCCCGAGGCTGCGGAAAAGCGCCATGTAGCGGCCGGCTGCCTCGGCCCAGCCGAAGCGCTGGCGCATCGCGGTCCGCTGGACCGCCGCCCAGGCGTCGGGATGCGCGTGCAGCTCGAACGCGCGGCGCAGCGCCGGCCGCAGCGCCTGGGCATCGAACCCGTCGAACGCGAAGCCGGTGGCGCGACCCGCCCGCAGATTTTCCGCCGTGGCGTCCACCACGGTGTCGGCCAGGCCGCCCACGCGGTGAACCAGCGGCAGCGCGCCATAGCGCAGCCCGTACATCTGCGTCAGGCCGCAGGGCTCGAAGCGCGAGGGCACCATGATCACGTCGGCGCCTCCCATGATGCCGTGCGCGAGCGCTTCGTCGTACCCCACTTCGACCGCGATCCGGCCGGGGTGCCGTGCGGCAGCCCGCAGGAACGCCTGTTCCAGGGGCCCATCCCCGTTGCCCAGCACCGCCAGCTGGCCGCCCAGTCCTACCAGTTCGTCCGCCAGGGCTTCGACCAGGTGCAGCCCCTTCTGTTCGGTCAGGCGGCTCACCACGCCGCACAGCAAGGCCTGCGGCCGCTCCTCCAGGCCCATCCGGCGCTGCAGCCCGGCTTTCGCCAGGGCCTTGTCCTGCAGCGAGTCGCAGTCATACGGATGCGCCAGCATGGCATCGTGCGAGGGGTTCCACAGCTGGTAGTCCACGCCGTTCAGGATGCCGGACACGATGGCCGATCGCTCGCGCAGCAAGCCGTCGAGGCCGCAGCCCTGTTCGGGTCCGAGGATCTCGCGCGCATAGGTGGGGCTGACCGTGGTGATGCGGTCGGCGGACTGCAGGCCCGCCTTCATGAAGGAGACCTGGCCCCAGAATTCGACGCCGTCGATGCCGAACAGGTAATCGGGCAGCCCCAGCTGCCCGAACGACGAGCGCGGAAAGAGGCCCTGGTAAGCCAGGTTGTGCACGGTGAACACGGTCGATGCCGGCGGCGGCCCGGGCATCGCCGTCTGCCGCAGGTACAGCGGGGCCAGGCCGGTGTGCCAGTCGTGGCAATGCAGCACCTGGGGCTGCCAATGCGGATCCAGGCCATGCCCCAGGCAGGCCGCGGCCCATCCCAGCAAGGCGAAGCGGATCGCGTTGTCGCCCTGCGCATCCTCGTAGGGATTGCCGGGCCGGTCGAACAGGGTGCGCACGTCCAGCACATAGGCGGCCAGCCCGCTGCCGGGCAGGATCGCGGGCTGCAGGGCGGGCGGCTGCCTCAGGCCGAGCTGGGCCAGCCGGGGCCCTTCGCCGTCGGGCAATGCCAGGGGCGAGGCGTGCGGCAGGCGGCTGCGGCTCACCCCCGTGCGAATGGCCGGGAATCCGGGCAGGAGCACGCGCACGTCGCAGCCGGCGTCGCGCAAAGCCGGCGGCAGCGCGCCGCCCACGTCGCCCAGGCCGCCCGTCTTGAGCAGCGGATAGAGTTCGGTGCAGGCGTACAGGACTTTCATGCCGGACCCGCGCCGGCCTGCGACTCCACGGCCTGCAGCATGTTGCGGGTCACCAGCACCACGCCCTGCGCCGTGCGGTGGAAGCGCCGGGCGTCCTCGGCGGCGTCGAAGCCGATGCGCATGCCGGCCGGGATGCGGCAGGCCTTGTCGATGACCACGCGCCGCAATTCGCAGCGCTCGCCCACGTCCACCTGCGGCAGCAGCACCGACTCTTCCACCGACGCGTACGAGTGGACATGCACGCTGGAGAACAGGACGGAACGGCGCACCCGCGCGCCGGAGATGATGCAGCCGCCCGACACCAGCGTGTCGATCGCATGGCCGCGCCGGCCCTCCTCGTCGTGCACGAACTTGGCGGGAGGCAACTGTTCCTGGTAGGTCCAGATCGGCCATTCCGCGTCATACATGTCGAGCTCGGGAAGCTTGTCGGTCAGGTCCAGGTTGGCCTGCCAGTAGGCATCCACGGTGCCAACGTCGCGCCAGTAGGAGGGCGCTCCCTCGGTGCTGCGCACGCAGGACATCTCGAACGGATGGGCCATGGCGTGTCCCTGCGCCACCATCGAGGGAATGAGGTCCTTGCCGAAGTCGTGGTTCGACTGCGGGTTGGCGCTGTCCTGTCGCAGCGCCTCGTACAGGTATTCGGCGTCGAAGACGTACACCCCCATGCTGGCCAGCGCGCGGTCGGGCTTGCCCGGCATGGCGGGCGGGTCGGCCGGCTTTTCCAGGAACTCCACGATGCGGCGCTGCAGGTCCACGTGCATGACGCCGAACCCGCTGGCTTGCGCGACCGGCACCTCGATGCAGGCCACCGTGCAGCGTGCGTCCATCGCCACGTGATCCGCCAGCAGCCTGGCGTAATCCATCTTGTAGACATGGTCCCCCGCCAGCACCAGCACGTACTTCGGGTTGTGCCCGGACAGGATGTCGAGGTTCTGGAAGACCGCGTCGGCCGTGCCGCGGTACCAGGACGCCTCGTCCACGCGCTGCTGCGCCGGCAGCAGGTCCACGAACTCGTTGAATTCGTTGCGCAGGAACGACCAGCCGCGCTGCAGGTGGCGCAGCAGGCTGTGCGACTTGTACTGCGTGAGCACGCCGATGCGGCGCACGCCCGAATTCAGGCAGTTGGACAGCGTGAAGTCGATGATGCGGAACTTGCCTCCGAAGTACACCGCCGGCTTGGCGCGGAAGTCGGTCAGGTGGGCCAGGCGCGAGCCGCGCCCGCCCGCCAGCACCAGGCCGATGGTTCTTCGGGCAAGCTGGAGTGGATTTTGTGCGTCCATGTTGGCAGTCTCCTTGCGGCGGGGTCTGACAGGTGATGGGTCACACGCCCCGGGGCGATCGTCCGTGGGCGTGGGTCATGGCGGCGAGGCGGGCCGCGGGCGCGTCCCCGACCTGGCGCCACTCGAAGCGCCATTCCCAGCACCCTTGCGGGCAGCCGGGGATGTTCATGCGGTGCGCGCCGTCCAGCCCCAGGACATCCTGGAAAGGATAGACCACGGTGCCCGCCACCGATTGCGACAGCGCCTGGATCATCGCCCAGTGGATCTCCTGATCGGCCTGGGGCCCCAGGTAGCGCCGTACCGCATCGCGTTCCGGGTCCCCCAGCCGCCGCCACCATCCCAGCGTGGTGTCGTTGTCGTGGGTGCCGGTGTAGGCCACGGTCCGCCGCTCGTAGTTGTGCGGCAGGTAGGGATTGCCGGGCGTGTCGGCAAAAGCGAACTGCAGCACGCGCATGCCCGGGAAGCCACAGGCCAGGCGCAGCTCGGTGACGGGCGGCGTGATCAGGCCCAGGTCTTCCGCGATGACCGGCAGCGGCCCCAGGCCCGCCCGCAGCGCATCGAACAGGGCGGCGCCGGGGCCGGCACGCCAATGACCGTTGACGGCATGCGGCTCGTGCGCCGGCACCTCCCAGTAGCTTTCGAAGCCCCGGAAATGGTCCAGCCGCACGGCGTCGAAACAGCTCATCAGGTGCGCCAGCCGCCGCTGCCACCAGGCGTAGCCGTCCGAGCGCATGGCGTTCCAGTCGTACAGGGGGTTGCCCCAGCGCTGGCCGGTGGCGCTGAAGTAGTCCGGCGGCACGCCTGCCACCAGCGTGCAATCACCCCGCGCATCCAGCAGGTATTGCGCGCTGTGGGCCCAGACGTCCGCCGAGTGGTGCGCGACGAAGATGGGCGCGTCGCCGACGATGCGGACGCCGCGGCCGTGCGCATGGCGGCGCAGGCCCTGCCACTGCCGCATGAACTGCCACTGCACGAAGCACCAGAAGCCGATGTCCGACGCGGCTTCCTCGCGCACGCGGCGCAGGGCCGCCGCGTCGCGCCAGGCCAGTTCCGCGGGCCAGCGGTTCCAGGGCGCGCCATGGCGCTGGTCGAGCGTCATGAACAGCGCATAGTCCTCCAGCCAGTGGCGCTGCTGCGCCTGAAATGCTTCGAGCTGCTGGCGCTCGCCGTCCTCCGCGCGCTCGCGAAAACCCCGCCAGGCCTCGCGCAGCAGCGCCATGCGCCAGGGACCGGCGCGCGCGTAATCGCTGCGGGTGCGCTCGAAGTCCGGCGTGTCGATGCGGCCCAGCCAGCCGCGATGCGCCAGGTCGGACAAGTCGACCAGCAGGGGGCTGCCGGCGAAGGTCGAGACGCTCTGGTAAGGCGAGTTGCCGGGACCGACGGGGTTGAGCGGCAGCACCTGCCAGAGCGACTGCGCCGCCGTCGCCAGCCAGTCGACGAAGTGATGCGCCTCGGCGCCCAGGTCGCCGCAGCCATGCGGCCCCGGCAGCGACGTGGGATGCAGCAGCACGCCGCTGCCGCGCGAATCGAACAGCGGCGAGCCGGTGGGTGTCATGCCCCGGGCTCCGTGCCGCGATCGATCGCCTGGACCAGCACGCCCACGGCCGGCCCCGCGAGCTCGATGCTGCCGCTGAACGTGCGCTCGCCGTCCCGCTCCGGCGCGCCGCTGTCCAGCACCAGGCGCCACGCGCCCGGCGGCAGGGCGAAGGCCAGTGCCGAGTGGCCGGGGTGGAGCAGCACCATCACGCGCTCGGCGGCGGCGCGCGATTCTTCGCCGACCTCGATCACGTAGCCAAAGCTGCGCTCGTGTGCATCGTCCCAGTCGCGCTGGGACATCACGCGGCCGTCCGGGCGCAGCCACGCGATGTCGGCGCCCGGCGCGTACGCGTCCGTGGCCTCCCGGGCGTAGCGCCCCTCGAACCAGCGCGGGTGGCGCAAGGCCGGGTGCCGATTTCTCAGCGACGCGAGCTGGCCCACCAGCAGGACCAGCGCCTCGTCGGCGTGCGCCCAGTCGAGCCAGCCGGTCGCGTTGTCCTGGCAGTACGCGTTGTTGTTGCCCTGCTGGCTGTTGCCCAGCTCGTCGCCCGCCAGCAGCTGCGGCGTGCCCTGCGCGAGAAAGAGGGTGGCCAGCAGCGCCCGCCGCCAGGCCGCGCGCTGGCGCAGCACCGCGGGATTGCGGCTCGGTCCCTCGACGCCCGCGTTGGCGCTGTAGTTGGGGCTGTGCCCGTCGCGGTTGTGTTCGCCATTGGCTTCGTTGTGGCGATGCCGATAGGCGGTGAGGTCTGCCAGCGTGAAGCCGTCGTGCGCCGTCACCATGTTGACGCTGGCGAGCGGGGCGCGCCCATGGTGGTGGAACAGGTCGTTCGATCCGGTCATGCGCCGCGCCATCAGCCCCGCAGTGCAGTCGTGCCCCAGCCAGAAGGAGCGCGCCGTGTCGCGGAAGCGGTCGTTCCATTCCTGCCAGCCGGCCGGAAAAGCGCCGAGCTGGTAGCCGCGCGGACCGACGTCCCAGGGCTCCGCGATGAGCTTGACGCGGGAAAGGACGGGGTCCTGCAGGATGGCGGCGATCAGCGCGCCGGCCGGGTGGAAACGGTGGTGAAGCAGCGCATCGCGGCCCAGCGTGCTGGCCAGGTCGAAGCGGAAGCCGTCGACGCCGAAGGCCTGCACCCACCAGCGCAGGCTGTCCATCACGAACTGCAGCACGCGGGGCTCGCCGGCGTTGATCGCGTTGCCGCAGCCGGTGAAGTTGAGGTACTGGCCGGCGCTGTCCAGCGCGTACCAGCTGGCGTTGTCCAGGCCGCGCCAGCTGAGGGTGGGCCCGCGCGCATCGCCCTCGGCGGTGTGGTTGTAGACCACGTCCAGCACCACCTCCAGGCCGCTGCGGTGCAGCCGGTCGACCATCGTGCGGAACTCGTCGCGAACGGCGGCCGCGCCGCGGGCAGCGGCGTAACCCGGTTCCGGGATGAAGTAGGCCAGCGTGTTGTAGCCCCAGTAGTTGGTCAGGCCGCGCTCGAGCAGGTGCTTTTCGTCGATGTGCTGATGCACGGGCAGCAGGCACAGGCTGGTGATGCCCAGCCGCGCGTAGTGCGCCAGCATGGCGTCGCTCGCCAGGCCCGCATAGGTGCCGCGCAGCCGGTCCGCCACGCCCGGGTGCGCGCGCGTCAATCCCTTGACGTGCGCTTCGTAGAGCACGGTGCGGTCCGGCGCGATGCGCGGCCCCGGCGCGATCGCCGCGCCGGCGGCCAGCTCGCGCCGCAAGTCGACGACCCGGGCTTTGGGGATGCGTGCCGCGTTGTCCTGCGGATCGGGTTGCTCATGCCCCGATGCATCGAGCGCGCACCCGATTTCGTTCGACAGATCGCCGGCGTCCCCGGCCAGTTCACGCGCGTAGGGATCGATCAGGAGCTTGGCCGGATTGAAGCGATGGCCCGCCGCGGGCTCGTAAGGCCCGCTGGCGCGCAGGCCGTAGAGTTGCCCGGTCCGCAGGCCCGGCAGGAAGCCATGCCAGACGCCATCGGTGCATGCCGGCAGGGCAATGCGCTGCCTTTCCCCGCCGGTCGCTTCGTCGAACAGGCACCAGTGCACTGCCGCGGCGTGGCGGGAGAAGACGGCCAGGTTCACGCCTTCCTGGCCCTGCCAGGCCATGGGCGTCGCGCCCAGCGGCCAGGGCTGCCCGCGCAGACAGAGGTGCGGCGGCATCGAAGTCATGAGGCGGTCTCGGGCTCCAGCCAGACCACGCCCAGCGGCGGCAGGGTCAGCGAGAGCGACAGGGGCAGGCCGTGGGCCGGGGTGGGCTCGGCCGTGACGGCGCCCAGGTTGCCCACGCCGCTGCCGGCGTAATAGGCCGAGTCGGTGTTGAGGCATTCGCGCCACACGCCCCCCGTCGGCACGCCCATGCGATAGCCCAAGCGCGGCACCGGCGTGAGGTTGCAGGCCACCAGCATCTGCTGGCCGGCCTCGTGCCCGTGGCGGATGAAGCCATAGACCGAGTGCAGGCGGTCGTTCACCTCGGTCCAGGAAAAACCGCCGGGATCGTCGTCACGCGCGTGCAGGGCCGCGCGGCTGCGGTACAGGCGGTTCAGGTCCTGCACCAGGCGCCGTACGCCCTCGTGGCCCGGATCCTGCAGCAGGCCCCAGTCGAGTTCCGCGTCGTGGTTCCATTCGCGGTGCTGCCCGATCTCCGATCCCATGAACATCAGCTTGCGCCCCGGCTGTGCGAACATCAGGGCGAACAGGGCCTTGAGGTTGGCGCGCTTGTGCCATGCGTCTCCCCACATCCGGCCATACAGGGAGCCCTTGCCGTGCACCACTTCGTCGTGCGACAGGGGCAGGATGAAATGCTCGCTGTAGGTGTACATCATCACGAAGCTGAGCTGGTCATGGTGATGCTTGCGCACCACCGGGTCCAGCGCGAAGTAGCCCAGCGTGTCGTGCATCCACCCCATGTTCCACTTGTAATTGAAGCCCAGGCCGCCTGCCCAGGGCGGCCGGGTCACGCCCGGATAGGCCGTCGACTCCTCGGCCATGGTCACGGCGCCGGGCGCCTGCTCCCCGATGACCTGGTTGACCTCGCGCAGGAAGGCGACGGCTTCCAGGTTTTCCCGCCCGCCATGGCGATTCGGAATCCATTCGCCCTCGGCCCGGCTGTAGTCGCGATAGAGCATGGAGGCGACCGCGTCGACGCGCAGGCCGTCGATGCCGTAGCGCTCGATCCAGAACAGCGCATTGCCCACCAGGAAGTTGCGCACTTCGGTGCGGCCCCAGTTGTAGATCAGGGTGTTCCAGTCGCGATGCACGCCTTCGCGCGGGTCCTCGTGCTCGTACAGGGCCGTGCCGTCGAAGCGGGCCAGCCCGTGCTCGTCGGACGGAAAATGCCCCGGCACCCAGTCCAGGATCACCTGCAACCCGGCGTCGTGCGCGGCGGCGACGAAAGCGCGGAAGGACTCGGGCGTGCCGTAGCGCGCGGTGGGCGCGAACAGGCTGGTGGGCTGATAGCCCCAGGAGGCGTAGAACGGATGCTCGTTGACCGGCATCAGCTCCAGGTGCGTGAAGCCCATGCCGGCCACGTACGGCACCAGTTGCCCAGCCAGGTAGTCCCAGTCGGGCAGGGCGCCCCCGGGTCGCCGCCAGGAGCCCGGATGGACCTCGTAGATGCTGACTGGTGCGTCCAGCGCGCTGGCGTGCCGGCGCGCGTCCTGCCTTCCCGTCACCGGCTCGGGCAGGTCCATGACCCGGCTGGCGTGGCCCGGCGGTAACTCGGCGCCCAGCGCGCAGGGGTCGCTCTTGAGCCGCCGGCGGCCGTCGGCGCCCAGCACATCGAACTTGTAGAGCGCGCCGCGCGCCAGTCCTGGAACGAAGATCTCCCAGACGCCGCACTCGCGGCGCAGGCGCATCGGATGGCAACGGCTGTTCCACAGGTTGAAGTCGCCCGCGAGCGCGACCTGACGGGCGTTGGGCGCCCAGACGGCGAACGCCACGCCCGCGATCCCGTCGACCTCGCAAGGATGGGCGCCCAGCTTTTCCCAGGGGCGCAGGTGCCGCCCTTCGTTGAGCAGCCAGACGTCGGTGTCGCCCAGCCACGGCCCGAAGCGGTAGGGGTCCTCGATCACCCGCCGGCCCAGGGGCGAGTCGATCTGCAGCAGGTAGCCGCCGCGATCGGGCAGCGCCACGTCGCCGCTGAACAGGCCTGCGCCGACCGCCGACAGGCGCGCCAGCGCTTCGCGGCTGTCGCGCGCCAGGACCGTCACGCCGGCGCTGCCCGGGACGAACACGCGCAGCCGGAATTGCCCCGGCGCCTTGGCGGCATGCGGACCCAGGCTGCCGAAAGGGTCTGCCCACGAACCGCCCTGCAAGGCCGCGGCGAGCTCGTGCTCGGCCTCGGCCATTGCGCGGTCTTCATCCGCCGCGTGCTGGTTTGATCCCGGACTGTCTCTCATCGGCCCATTCGCTGTTGCCACGACCATTGTGGCCCACCCGCCGCGACAGCGGGGGCATCGCTGCATCAATGGATGAGCTCGCAACGGGTCCGCTTCACGGCCGGGCTGACGGGAAGATGCGGTAGAACCAGCCGCCCAAGGTCCGATGCGGCTGGCGACGCTGCTCATCGCTGCCGCTGATGCGCCCGCAATTCGGCTGGAGGGCCATCCCCATGCGCGGAGGGCGGCGTTTTCGGCTGCGAGAATTTTTCCAGCAGCGCGAGCAGGTTCGCAAGGTCGGCGGGTTTGGTCAGGTGCGCGTCGAACCCGGCCTGGCGCGAGGCCGCCATGTCCGAAGCCTGCCCGTAGCCCGTGAGCGCGACCAGGCGTCCGCGATAGTGAAAAGGCGGCGCGCGCATCGCGCCGGCCAGATCGTAGCCGCTCATGCCCGGCAGGCCGATGTCCAGGATGGCGGCTTGCGGCGTGAACTGCCGCAGCGCTTCGAGCGCTCCCTGGGGCGAGTACGCGGTGCGCACCGTGTAGCCGGACATCCTCAGCAGCGTCGCGCAGGTGTTGGCGGCGTCCTCGTTGTCGTCGACCACCAGCACGTTGCCCGAGCCGCGGGTGGCGCACGCGCGCGGCGCGTCATCGGCCGGCGCCGGCGGCTGCGTCACCGGCAGCCGCACCGTGATGCACGTACCCTGGCCCGGACCCGCGCTGGCCGCGGCGACCGTGCCGCCGTGCATGGTCACCAGGCTCCTGACGATGGTCAGCCCCAATCCCAGCCCGCCGCGTGCGCGGTCGGAACTCTGCGGCGCCTGGTAGAAGACGTCGAAGATGCGATCGAGTTCCACGCGCGACAGGCCCACGCCGGTGTCTTCGATTTCGACCCGTGCCTGCGAACCCGAAGCCCCGGCCCTGACCCTGATGGAGCCACCCGTGGGCGTGAACTTGATGGCGTTCGCGAGCAGGTTGTTGAACACCTGGGCCAGGCGGACTTCGTCACCGGAAATCCAGACCTCGTCCATGGCCGGGTCCAGGACGAGCGACAGCGTGCGCTGGTGCAGCAGCGGCCGGATCGCCTCGACCACCTGGGTGAGCACCTGGGCCAGGCGCACCGGCTCGCGCCGTATCTCCAGCCGTCCGCTGGTGATCCGCGACACGTCGAGCAGGTCGTCCACCAGGCGCGTCACGTGGTCCAGTTGGCGCTCGATGATGCGCCGCTCCTTGGCCGTCTTGTCGTCGCCCTTGAGCGCCATGAGTCGCACCGCCGTGGTGATCGGGGCCAGGGGATTGCGCAGCTCGTGTCCGAGCACGGCCAGGAACTGGTCCTTGCTGCGATTCGCCTCTTCCGCCTCGTGCAGGGCGTGCGCCACCCGCGTGGCCGCACTGTCCCGGTCCGCGGCGGCGTTCTTGAGCGCCACGGCGACATCGTCCAGTTCCACGATGTCCAGCGGCGGCAGGTGCAAGGGATCGCCGCGGCCGAGCGCCGCGGCGCCTTCCTTCAGCGCGTCGATGGGTTCCAGGATGCGGCGCGTCAACACCCACGCGATCAGCATCGCGAGGGCGAAGGAAGCCACCACCCCGAGCACCACCGCGCGCAGCAGCGCGTGCAGCCCCTTGTTGCTTTCTTCGACGGAAGTACCCACGACCACCAGCCAAGCTGAACCCGCCAGGCGCGTGTATCCCGTATACGTCTCCAGGCCCTCCTGGGTGACGGCGATGCCGACGCCCTGGACGCCGGCGCGCTCGATGAGCGCCTGCAGCGACGCGGAGGGCGCGGTGGACGATGACGGGCGCGAGCGCACCACCCGGCGGTGGGTCTGGTCGAAGATCGACGCCACGGAGCCGACCGGGAGGTCCTGCCGCGTCAGCACCGCGGAAATGAATTCGGTCGGCAGGTGCGCGGACAGCACATAGGTGACCTTGCCGCTGCGCACGACCGGGACCCGCACGGCGAAGCTGGTGGACGGCTGCCCCGGCGCCTGGATGACCCGGCTGACCACCGGCGCCTTCGTCGCGATCGCGCGCGCGAGGCTCTCGGGTTCGATGGAATTGGGTTCGGTAGCTGCGATGCGCTCGTGGGTGCGCATCAGGGCCCTGCCGTCCGCGTCGCTCAGCACGATGAAGAGCCAGCCCAGTTGCTGCGCGGTACGCTCCGCGCTCATCTGGAAACTGCGCAGGTCCGCCTGCTCGAGCTCGTCCGAGGTCCCGATGTGCTCCAGGATATTCACGACGGACCGCAATTCCGCATCGACCGCCGTGGCCAGCGCGCGCGACAGCTCCAGGACCGTGTTCTCCGCCTCATTGCGGCGCTCGTCGATCAGGTGGTTGATCCCCCACGCCAGCAGCATCAGCAGCGGCGCCAGGCCGCTGGCCGCGAGCAGCAGCAAGCGCATCCGCAGCGGCCGCACTCTGGCGAGGGAACTCTGATCCGGCTGGGCCATCGCCGAAATCGTACCGGTTGAGGTTGCTTCAATTTGTGTGATCTTGCGGCGATTGCTTACCCGGCACGCCGGATGCGCGGCGCCCGTCCCACGGGCGCGCGGACAGCAGGGCGTGCGCCTGTTGCACAGGGACGACGCCGCCTTGCGGAGACGGCCGGCCTAACAATTGCAAACCGAAATCCGCGTGACCGTTCAGTAGGATCGAGCTCAACAGCAGGAGCGAGCATGCTTGTCAAACCGAAATTGTGGATGTCGGGCGCGCTGCTGTGCGTGTGCGCCACCTTGTCGGCGAACGCGCAGGCGGTCTACAAGTGCGTGATCGGCAAATCGGTCACCTACTCGGAGCGGCCCTGCGCGGGTCGGATCATCAATACCGAACAGGCCCGGATGCCGCGTGCGAGGGATGCGGATGCGCAACGCCGTGAGCGTGCCCGTGTCATGGCCCGCGCGATGCGTCCGCGCGCCGGTGAAAGCGCGCAGCAATTCGAGACGCGCCGGCGCCGGGCCCTGCTGCTGCCGGCGGACCGCGCGGAATGCGCAAGGCTGGACACGCGCATGCCCGTCGAGGCGGCGAGCCTGGACAATCCGGACCGGCGGGAGGTTTCCAAGGCCGAGGACGCGCTCAAGGAAAGC
>JAMPXR010000531.1 GCA_023701085.1 Ramlibacter sp.
CCAACCGTCAAGCAAAGAGACTACCTGAGCTGCGTCAGATCATTGTTTTTCAAGGTAAATTTTCGGTAAATCGGCGGCGCCCGGTGCGCGGTCTCAAAAGGGTCGAGCCCGGACGCGAGTGGCTGCACAGACGTGTCAGGCCCAAGGAAGTGGTAATGTCCCGTGCCTTCCAACCGACTCACGTCCTTTCCGGAGAATCGCCATGTCGACAACGCTGCAGACCATCGTCCTGGGCGGCGGTTGCTTCTGGTGCACCGAAGCTGTCTACGTGAAGGTGCGCGGCATCATCGACGTCGAATCGGGCTACAGCAACGGTCATGCGGCTCAGCCGACCTACGAGCAGGTGTGCACGGGACGCACCGGCCACAATGAAGTGGTCAAGCTCAGCTACGACCCTTCGCAGATCAGCGTGCGCCAGATCCTGGAGATCTTTTTCGTGATCCACGATCCCACCACGCTGAACCGGCAGGGCGCCGACAGCGGCACGCAGTACCGCAGCGGCATTTACTACACCACGCCGCAGCAGGAGGACGTGGCCGACGACATGATCCGGCAGATGAGCCAGGACAAGCTGTTCGGCGATCCCATCGTGACGGAGGTGCTGCCGCTGGCCAACTACTGGCCGGCCGAGGCGTACCACCAGGACTTCTTCGAGAAAAATCCTTACCAGGGCTACTGCGTCGCGGTGGCCGGGCCCAAGGTCGCGAAGTTCCGCAAGACCTTTGCCGAACTGGTGAAGGACTGATGCTGCGCACCCGCGGCTTGCGCTACGAGTACCGGGATGGGCCCTCGCTCGCGTTCGACGACGTAGCCGTGCCGCAGGGCGCCACTTTGCTGCTGCAGGGCGGCTCGGGGTCGGGCAAGTCCACCTGGCTGGCCCTCGCGGCGGGCTTGCTGACCCCCGGCGCCGGTGAGGTGGTGGTCGCGGGGCAAAGCCTGCCGGCACTGTCGCGCGCGGCGCGCGACGCCTGGCGCGGGCGCCATCTGGGCTTCCTGCCGCAAAAGCTCCATCTGAGCGAAGCCCTCACGGTGGAGCGCAATCTGGCGCTCGCGTTCTACGCCGCAGGCGTCCCCGAAAACCGCGCGGCGCTGCGGCGCGCGCTGGAGACCCTGGGGGTGGGCGCACTGGCCGCACGGCGACCCTCGCAGCTTTCGGGCGGCCAGGCGCAACGCGTCGCCCTGGCGCGCACCATCCTGATGGAGCCCGCCGTCATCCTGGCGGACGAGCCGACGGCCAGCCTGGATGACGAGGCCGCCTCGAACGCGCTCGCGTTGCTGCAGGACTGCGCCTTCCGCTGCAATGCCACGCTCGTGATCGCGACGCACGACCGGCGCGTGCAGGAGGCGCTGCCGGCGGCGATGGTCCACCGGATCGGCCGCCACGCCGCGCAGGGGAACGCCGGCGCATGAACACCATCGCGCTCGCCTTCCGCTATCTCTGGTCACGGCCGCTGCAGGCCCTGCTCAACCTGGTGCTGCTCACGCTGGGGCTCGCATCGATCACCTTCGTGCTGCTGGCCAGCGAGCAGATCGACCGGGCCTTTCAGCGCGACCTGGCCGGCATCGACCTGGTGGTGGGCGCCAAGGGCAGCCCGATGCAGCTGATCCTGGCGGGCGTCTTCCATATCGACGTGCCGCCGGGCAACATTGCGCTGGCCGATGCGCAAGAACTGGCCCGGCAACCGCAGGTTGCGAAACTGATTCCCTTGAGCCTGGGCGACAGCTTCCGCGGCTTTCGCGTCGTCGGCACCAACGCCGATTACCTCGCGCACTACCGCATGAGGTTCGTCCAGGGGCGGGCCTGGGAGCGCAGCATGGAAGCCGTGCTGGGAGCGCAAGTGGCGCAGGGCACCGGCATGAAAAGCGGTGACAGCTTCATCGGCAGCCACGGCCTGGGCGGCGGCGGGCACGGGCACGGCGAGCATCCGTACCGGATTGCCGGCGTGCTGGCGCCCTGCGGCTGCGTGGTGGACCGACTGATCCTCACGGCCACCGAATCCGTATGGCAGGTTCACGAGAGCGCGATGGCGGTCGATGACGAAGACCGCAAGGCCTTGCAGGCCGAACGCGAGATCACGATCGCGCTCATCACCTACAACAGTCCGCTGGCCGCCGTCTCCTTTCCGCGCTATGTGAACAGCCGCACCGACATGCAGGCGGCGGCGCCCGCGGTCGAAGTGTCGCGGCTGCTGCGCATGCTGGGCGTGGGCACCGACGTGCTGCGCGGTGTCGGCGCCGCGCTGCTGCTGACGGCGGCCCTGGGCGTGTTCATCGCGCTGTGGAACGCCGTGCGCGAGCGCCGCGCCGACCTGGCCATGCTGCGCATGCTGGGCGCCACGCCGGCCAAAGTGGCGGCCCTGCTGTTGTGCGAGGCCTTGTGGCTGGCCGTGCTGGCGTCCGCGCTGGGGCTGGCCGCCGGCCACGCGCTGACGGCTCTGGTAGGCTCGCTGCTCGAAGGGCAGCGCTCCCTGCCGGTGACCGGTTGGCTCTGGGTGCCGGCCGAGGCCTGGATCCCGGGCGCCGCGGTGGCGGTCGCCGCGCTGGCCGCCCTGATCCCGACGGTGAGCGCCTATCGCATCGATGTGGCCCACCTGCTCAACACGAGGTGAATGAACGATGAGAAA
>JAMPXR010000532.1 GCA_023701085.1 Ramlibacter sp.
CGCGGCCGTCGTCATCGCGCTGGCGATGGTGGGCTGCAACATCCGCGAGATCCACTGGGGCTGGCCGCTCGCGATCATCAGCTCGCTGATGTATTTCGCGCTGTTCTGGCGCGCAAAACTCTACGGCGATGCCGGGCTGCAGATCTTCTTCGCCGTCGTCGGCCTGTGGGGCTGGTTCCAGTGGCTGCGCGGCGTGCGCGCCGACGGCACTGCGCTGCACGTGGCTCGGCTGACGCCGCGCGGGCTGCTGCTGGCGGTGTCCGCGGCGGCCCTGCTCTGGCCGGCCACCGGCTATTTCCTCAAGACCTACACCGACACCGACGTGCCGTGGTGGGACGCGTTCCCGACCGCCGTCAGCCTGGTGGGGCAGTTCCTGCTGGGACGCAAGTTCATCGAGAACTGGGCCGCGTGGATCGCCGTGAACATCGTGAGCGTGGGCCTGTTCGCGTTCAAGGGACTGTGGCTGACCGTCGGGCTCTACCTCGTCTTCATCGCCCTCAGCCTGGTGGGCTTGCGCGAATGGCGCAGGAGGCTGTCCACGCCATGAAGATCGCGCTGCTGGGCGCCGAGAGCACGGGCAAGAGCCAGTTGTCCGGGGAACTGGCCTCGCAGCTGCGCGGCCAGGGCCAGTCAGTGGCGGTCGTGCCGGAGGTCCTGCGCGAATGGTGCGCGCGCGAGGGGCGCACGCCGCGCCCCGAAGAACAGATGCCGATCGCGCAGGAGCAGGAGCGGCGCGTCGACGCCGCGGCCGCCGCCTCGCAGGTCGTGATCAGCGACACCACGGCGTTGATGGTCGCCATCTACAGTGCCATGCTGTTCAAGGACGACAGCCTCTACCGCTTCGCGCTCGCGCGCCAGCGCCTCTACACCGTCACCCTGCTCACGGCGCTGGACGTGCCCTGGCAGGCCGATGGCCTGCAACGCGAGGGCCCGCACGTGCGCGAGCCGGTCGATGCGCTGATCCGCTCGTCGCTGGAAGGCGCCGGCATCGCCTACCGGGTGGTGGGCGGAACCGGCGCGAAGCGGCTGGCCAATGCCATGGCCGCGATCGAGACGACCCTGCGCGGCGGGCAGCCGTAGCAAAAGACGCGGCTACTGGACCGTCCCCGTGGCCGGCGGCTGGTCGCCGCGCGAAGTGAAGATCTGCGCCGCATCGACCGCGTCGAAGCGGTACTGCAAGCCGCAGAAATCGCAGGCCACCTCGATCTCGCCGCGCTCGTCGAGGATGCTCTGCGCTTCCACGCGGCCCAGGCTGCGGATCATGTTCGCCACGCGGGCGCGACTGCAGGTGCAGCCAAAGCGCGGCGTTTGCGGCTCGAAGCGCAGCAGCTTCTCTTCCCAGAACAGCCGCCGCAGCACGGTGTCCACGTCCAGCTCCAGCAGCTCCTCGCGCGTGAGGCTGGCCGCCAGCGTCGCGATGCGGTTGTAGTGCTCGTTCCTGCCGATCTCGTCCGCGTAATCGGGGTCAGATTCCAATTTCGCGCCGGTGCGG
Organism: Ramlibacter sp.; assembly: GCA_023701085.1. GTDB lineage: Bacteria > Pseudomonadota > Gammaproteobacteria > Burkholderiales > Burkholderiaceae_C > Ramlibacter. The sequence goes on from JAMPXR010000532.1 coordinate 1,493, forward strand.
CGCGCATCCCCGGCGAGGTTTGCCTCTCCTGCGGCCGGCAGCCGCTGGATCAGCAGGCCCGCCGCCACCTTGTGGTCCGCGGCCAGCACCAGCTTGGTGTCCAGTTGCTCGGACTGCAGCATGTAGTGTTCCAGCACCTCGCTAAGCCGTTCGATCTTCTCGCGGCGGTCGCCGTGCAAGGGCACCACACCCTGATAGGGCTGCTGCCCGGGGAGCTTGTCCCTGGGGTCCAGCGTGATCGCGCAGCGGCCCTTGTTGGCCTGATTGACCATGTCCGACAGCCGGGCGTCGCTGCGCACCTCGCCCACCACCTTGGCCGTGGCACGCAGGCCGAGGTCGTGCTGGACCTCCGCCACCGCCACCTTGACCGGTCCATCGCCGAAGATCTGCAGCACCAGCGCGCCGTTGAACTTGATGTTGGACTGCATCAATGCGCCGGCCGCGGCCATCTCGCCGAGCAGCTCGGCGACCGGCGGCGGCCAGGCGCCGGTGCCGGTGTTCGCGCGCCGGCGCGCCAGAATTTCCGTCCAGGCATCGGTCAGGCGCACGATCATGCCGCGCACCGGCAGGCCGTCGAAGATGAACTTGTGCAGCTCGGACATCAGCCGATCTTCTTCAGGCCCTTGGCGAAAGCACGCGCCCCCGCCACATAGTGTTCGACATTCTTGCGCATTGCCGCGATCTGGTTTTCGTCGAGCATGCGCACCAGTCTGGCCGGCGCGCCGATGATCATCGATCCGTCGGGAAACTCCTTGTTCTCCGTGACCACGCTGCCGGCGCCGACGATGCAGTTCCTGCCGATCTTCGCGCCGTTGAGAATCACCGCCTGGATGCCGATCAGGCAGCCGTCGCCGACGGTGCAGCCATGCAGCGTCGCCTGGTGGCCCACGGAAATGTCGTCGCCCACGGTCAGCGGCACGCCCGCGTCGGCATGCAGCACCGCGAGGTCCTGGATGTTGGTGTTGCGTCCCACGCGGATGCGGTCGGTGTCGCCGCGGATCACGGCGCCCGGCCAGACGCTGGCATTCTCGCCCAGCTCCACGTCGCCGATAACCTGCGCACTGTCGGCCACCCATGCGCCGGGGTGCAGCTTCGGCGCCTTGCCGTCGAA
>JAMPXR010000533.1 GCA_023701085.1 Ramlibacter sp.
AAAGCATGCCGGCGACCTCGGGCAGCGCATCCAGGCGATGCAGGCGATGCAGCGCACCCTGCAGCACCTGATCCACTGTTGCCACGGCGACGACCGCCCCGACTGCCCGATCCTGGACGACCTGGCCGGGCTGCACGACAGCGCGCAGGCCTGAGCGGCCGCGCCGGCCCGGGGCGGCACCACGCCGCGCAAGGACAAGCCGCAGGCGCTCTAATGGTGGGATGAACCCTTCAACACCCCTGAAACAGCCCCGTCACCTCGAGCGGCTGGTCACCGGCCAGCCCACCACCGACGGCGCCGGTGTGAAACTCGTACGCGTGCTGACGCAGGACCTGCAGCAGCGGCTCGACCCCTTCCTGATGCTGGACAACTTCGGCAGCAACGACCCGAAGGACTGGAACGCCGGCTTCCCGGAGCATCCGCACCGCGGCTTCGAAACCGTCACCTACATGATCGCCGGGCGCATGCGGCATCGCGACAGCGCGGGCCACGAGGGCCTGCTGCAAAACGGCGGCGTGCAGTGGATGACCGCCGGCCGCGGCCTGATCCACAGCGAAATGCCGGAGCAGGAGGAAGGCACGATGGAGGGCTTCCAGCTCTGGCTCAACCTGCCGGCCAAGGACAAGATGCGCGAGCCCTGGTACCGCGACATCGCCAGCAGCGAGATCCCGATGTCCAGCACGCCCGAGGGCGTGGCGGTACGCGTGATCGCGGGCGAGAGCCAGGGGGTGGCCGGCGCGGTGCAGCGCGAGCACACCGAGCCGCTGTACCTGGACCTGCATTTCCCGGCCCAGCCGACGGCGTTCAGCCAGGCGCTGCCGGCAGGCCACAACGCATTCGTCTACACCTACCGCGGACGGCTGGAAGTCGTGGGCGCGGGTGGCGAAGCCGCGACGGTCCCGCTGCACAGCATGGCCGTGCTCGCCAATGGCGGCGACGGCGTCGTGCTGCGCTCCGCCCCCGGCAGCCCCGAGCCGGCGCGCGCCCTGCTCATCGCGGGCCGGCCGCTGCGCGAGCCGATCGCCCAGTACGGACCGTTCGTGATGAACACGCGCGATCAGCTGGTGCAGGCGGTCGAGGACTTCCGCAGCGGCCGTCTGGCCTGAAACGCGCCTGACTTCCCGATCAGGGCCCCCCGGCCCCGTGCCGGTACAGCTGCGCCGCTTCCCGCTCGCGCGCCCGCGCGAGCTCGGCTTCGCGCTGCGCCCGCTCGGTGGCGCGCAGCACACCGCGGCCGACGGTGGCCACGCCGGTGCGCGCGGCCGACCGCTGGAACGCCAGTTCACGCTGCGCGCGCACCATCGAGTTCTCCAGGATGATGGCGCCCGAACTCTCGCGCTCCTGCGCCGGCGCGGGACCGGCGTCCGTGACCACGGGTGGCTGCATGCCGCTGTTTTCCGCGGCTGGGCGGGTCTGGGCGAGCACGCTGCCCGCCCCCAGCGCGGCGGCCAATGCGAGCCCGCGCATCAGGATGGGGTGCTTCATGAGGTGCTCCTTGAGGCGGGGTCATTCGCCTTCATGCTGCGCGCGTGCTCGGCCGCTGGCTGTGGCCGGTCATGCGCTCATTCGGTAGGCGCACTCTTACGGGTCCCGTTCAGCTTTACACAGCGGCTACCTCGCGGCAAAGACGCCGACACACGCGCCCCCCACAGTGGATTCCAACCTGCGGCCCGTGCCGGGACGGCAGGCCAATTCAAGCAAGGAAAGGCAAACAGTGATGAAACATCCAGGCAAACACCTGATCCTCGTGGGCCTGCTGGCCACCTTCGCCCTGGGCGCCGGCGCGCAGGCGCCGACGCAAGCGCCCGCGCCACCAGCCGCAAGGGCGGCGGCGCAGGAACACCACGGCCGGTTCGACCCGGCGCGCCTGCAGGAGCGCATGGCCAGGCGGCAGGCCCTGCTCAAGCAGAAACTGCAGATCACCCCCGCGCAGGAGGCCGCGTGGACCGCCTACGCCGCCGCGATGACGCCGCCGGCGGGGTTCACCCGCCCTGAGCGCGGCGACTTCGAGCGGCTGACCACGCCGGAGCGCATCGACCGCATGCGCACGCTGCGCGCAACGCGCGCCGCCGAGATGGACCGGCGCGGCGAGGCGACGAAGACCTTCTATGCCGCGCTCTCGAGCGAGCAGAAGAAGCTCTTCGACGACATGAGCCTGCGCCGCGGCCATGGCCACGGCCGCCATCACGGCGGGTTCGGCCCGCGCGCCGGCTGAACGCCGGCCGTCTGTTGCCGACAACAAGAAGCCTGTGCCGCATCGGCACAGGCTTTCTTCGTTTGCGAACCCCGGGCGGCGATGCGCCTTAGCCGCGCGGCATCACACCCAGTTTCGAGTCCTGATTGAGCAGGGCGCGGCGCTCGGCCTCGAACGCGGCACGGCGGCCCAGCAGCTCGGCGACCACTTCCGCGCGCGTGCGGGCCATCGGCTTGTTCGGGTCGACGTTCGGCTTGCCCTGCACCATGGTGCTGGCCTCGCCGGCCTTCGGCGGCAGGTCGGAGCTGCCCGCGGCCGGGGTGCTCTGCGCTTGTACACCGGCGGCGGCCAGCAGGCCGGCCAGCAGGATCGGATAGCTGTGGGACATCTTCATGGCGG
>JAMPXR010000534.1 GCA_023701085.1 Ramlibacter sp.
AGCTCCGTCTACACGGCCTACCAGGGCAATTCCTATCTCTTCGGCGGCAACGCGCCCTATGTCGAGGAGATGTACGAAAACTACCTCGCCAACCCGACCAGCGTCCCGGACACCTGGCGCGACTATTTCGACGCGCTCCAGAACGTGCCGGCTGCCGACGGCAGCCACACCAAGGACGTGCCGCATCTGCCGGTCATCAACGCCTTCGCGCAGCGCGCCAAGCAGGGCGGCATCAAGCTGGTGCCGGCCGGCGAAGCCGAGATGGGGCGCAAGCGCACGGCGGTGCAGCAGCTCATCGCGGCGTACCGCAACGTGGGCGCCCGCTGGGCCGACCTGGACCCGCTCAAGCGCGCCGAGCGCGAGAAGATCCCCGAACTGGACCCGGCCTTCTACGGGTTCAGCGATGCCGACCAGGAAGCGGTGTTCAACATCAGCAACACCTTCTTCGGCAAGGAAAGCATGTCGCTGCGCGAGCTCATCAACGCGCTGCGCGAAACCTACTGCGGCGCCATCGGCGCCGAATACATGTACCTGACCGACCAGACCAAGAAGCGCTGGTGGCAGAGCAAGCTCGAATCGATCCGCAGCAAGCCGAACTTCGCGGTCGACAAGAAGAAGCACATCCTCGAGCGGGTCACCGCGGCCGAGGGCCTGGAACGTTTCCTGCACACCAAGTACGTGGGCCAGAAGCGCTTCTCGCTGGAAGGCGGCGAGAGCTTCATCGCGGCCATGGACGAACTGATCCAGGAGGCCGGCGCCAAGGGCGTGCAGGAGATCGTCATCGGCATGGCCCACCGCGGCCGGCTGAACGTGCTGGTCAATTCGCTGGGCAAGATGCCGGCCGACCTGTTCGCCGAGTTCGACCACACGGCCCGGGAGGACCTGCCCTCCGGCGACGTCAAGTACCACCAGGGATTCAGCTCGGACGTGACCACGCGCGGCGGCCCGGTGCACCTGAGCCTGGCGTTCAACCCGTCCCACCTGGAGATCGTCAACCCGGTGGTGGAGGGCTCGGTGCGTGCCCGCATGGACCGGCGCGGTGACACCCAGGGCAAGCAGGTGCTGCCGGTGCAGGTGCACGGCGACGCGGCGTTTGCCGGCCAGGGCGTGGTGATGGAGACGCTGGCGCTGGCCGAAACGCGCGGCTACTTCACCGGCGGCACGGTGCACATCGTCATCAACAACCAGATCGGCTTCACCACCAGCGATCCGCGCGACAGCCGCTCCACCCTGTATTGCACGGACGTCGTCAAGATGATCGAGGCGCCGGTGCTGCACGTGAACGGCGACGACCCCGAGGCCGTGGTGTTGGCGACCCAGCTCGCGCTGGAATACCGCATGGAGTTCGCCAAGGACGTGGTGGTGGACATCGTGTGTTTCCGCAAGCTGGGCCACAACGAGCAGGACACGCCTTCGCTGACGCAGCCGCTGATGTACAAGAAGATCGCGGCGCATCCCGGCACCCGCAGGCTGTACGCGGACAAGCTCGCGGCCCAGGGCCTGGGCGACACGCTGGGCGACGACATGGTCAAGGCGTACCGCGCCGCCATGGATGCGGGCAAGCACACCTCCGACCCGGTGCTGACCAACTTCAAGAGCAAGTACGCGGTGGACTGGACGCCGTTCCTCGGCAAGAAGTGGACCGATCACGCCGACACCGCGATCCCGATGGCCGAATGGAAGCGCCTGGCCGAGAAGATCACCGCGATCCCGGCCGATTTCACGCCGCACCCGCTGGTCAGGAAGGTGCTGGAGGACCGCGCCGCGATGGGGCGGGGCGAGGCCGGCGTCGACTGGGGCATGGGCGAGCACATGGCTTTCGCTTCGCTGGTGGCCAGCGGCTATCCGGTGCGCCTGTCGGGCGAGGACAGCGGCCGCGGTACGTTCAGCCACCGCCACGCGGTGCTGCACGACCAGAAGCGCGAGAAGTGGGACGTCGGCATCTACACGCCGCTGGAAAACGTCGCCGAGAACCAGGCCGCGTTCCTCGTCATCGATTCGATCCTGTCCGAGGAAGCCGTGCTGGGCTTCGAGTACGGCTACGCCTCCAACGACCCGAACACCCTGGTCATCTGGGAGGCGCAGTTCGGCGATTTCGTCAACGGGGCGCAAGTGGTGATCGACCAGTTCATCGCATCGGGCGAGGTGAAGTGGGGCCGGGTCAACGGCATCACGCTGATGCTGCCGCACGGCTACGAAGGCCAGGGACCGGAGCACAGCTCGGCGCGCCTGGAGCGCTTCATGCAGCTGTCGGCCGACACCAACATGCAGGTGGTGCAGCCGACCACCGCCAGCCAGATCTTCCACGTACTGCGCCGGCAGATGCTGCGCGGCCTGCGCAAGCCGCTGGTGATCATGACGCCCAAGTCGCTGCTGCGCAACCGGGACGCCACCTCGCCGCTGTCCGAGTTCACGCGCGGCAGCTTCCAGACCGTGATCCCCGAGAACAAGGAGCTGAAGGCCGACAAGGTCAAGCGCATCATCGTGTGCTCGGGCAAGGTCTACTACGACCTGGCCAAGCGGCGCGAGGAGCGGGGCGCGGACGACGTCGCCATCCTGCGCGTGGAGCAGCTCTACCCCTTCCCGCACAA
>JAMPXR010000535.1 GCA_023701085.1 Ramlibacter sp.
CGGGCCAGATCGATCACGCGCGGCTGGCCGCTGCGCACCGATTCACCGCAGCCCCAGTAGATGAGGAAGCGGCCCTTGGGCGTTTCCTGCCGGTAGTTCTGCGGCTCGCCGACGGCCGGTTCCCGCACCTCGGCGCGCGGCGGCACCAGGGGCAGGCTGTCGCCCATGCGCATGCCCGGCGGGATCGCCTGGCTGGCTTCCAGGCCGGGCTTGAGCCGGTTGTGCAGCGCGATGTCGAGCACCCGCGGCGGCATGATGTTGGCGCCGCGCGCCATGCCGTAGGTGGTGTTGCCGCTTTCGCCGCCGCCGCCGCCGCGGCCGCTCATCATTCCGCCGAGCATGGCGCCCACGCCGCCGCCCATGTCCATTTCGGGCATGCCGGCCATCGTGCCGGTGGACACGTCCATCCACAGCTGCACCTTCGGCGGCTTGGTGTTTTGCGCCAGCGCCGCGCCAGCGGCGGCACAGCACGACAGGGCCAGCACCGCCGCACGGGTGCGATTCGAAGAAGTCGTCATGAATCCCCTTTCATGCGCCCGGCGGCGCGTTCGAGGCCTTGGAACGCGAAGGCCACGCTGCGAAGTCCTCCCGCCCGTCTCCCTCGTGTCGCCCGGGCCAGACGAAGTGTAGGCCAGCCGGCGCATGCGCAGCCGAATGCCCGGCGCCCCTTTCCGTGCGAAACCTCACGTCAGTTGCCCCTCCGCACGGGGCAGGCCGCGGGGTGATTCGGGCGCGGCCCGTCAGGCCCGCAGCCGCTCGATCAGTCCGCTCAGTTCTTCCAGCGATCCGAAATGGATCGCCACTTCGCCCATTTCCTCGCTGCGCCCGTTGCGCTTGACGCGCTTCTTCACGCGCACTTCGACCTCGGCCGTGAGCAGGTCCGACAGTTCTTCCTCCAGCCGCCGCAGGTCCCGCGGCTTCTCTTTCTTGGGTTTGGGCGAGGTCAGGCTGAATTCGGCGACCAGTTTCTTGACCAGGTTTTCGGCCTCGCGCACCGACAGCTTTTTCGCCGCGATCCGGTTGGCCGCCGTGATCTGCGCCGCCCGCTCCAGCGCCAGCAGCGCCCGGGCATGCCCCATGTCGATGTCGCCCGCCATCAGCATCGTCTGCACCGGATCGGCCAGGTTCAGCAGGCGCAGCAGGTTGCTGGCGGCGCTGCGCGAGCGTCCCACGGCCTGCGCCGCCTCTTCGTGCGTCAGCCCGAACTCCTTGACCAGGCGCTGCAACCCGTGCGCTTCTTCCAGCGGGTTCAGGTCCTCGCGCTGGATGTTCTCGATCAGGGACATCGCCGCGGCGGCGCGGTCGGGCACGTCGCGCACCAGCACCGGCACGCTGTCCAGGCCGGCGAGCCGGGCGGCGCGGTAGCGTCGTTCGCCGGCGATGATTTCATACAGCGGACGATCCGGCGCGTAGCCGCCAGCCGGCCCGTTCGCCGCCCCCTGCGCGTCTTGTTCGCGGCGCTGGCGGGCGTGGTCGTCGGCCAGGCGCCGCACCAGGATGGGCTGCATGATGCCCTGCGCCTTGATGCTCTCGGCCAGTTCGTACAGGGCGCCCTCGTCCATGCGCGTGCGCGGCTGGTAGCTGCCGGGCACCATGTCGTCCAGCAGCAGCGAAGCGGGCAGCCCCGGGCTGCCGGTGTCGGCGGCCGCCTGCTCCTGCGCGGTGGGGCCCAGCAGCGCCTCCAGGCCGCGGCCCAGCCCCTTGGGTTTGCGGGTGACCATCAGGCCCCCCGCCGTGAAATGTGAGAGCAGCCGTCGTTCATCGTTCAGTCTTTCATCAGGTCCTGCAGCAGCACATGGCCTTCGGGCCAGCTGGCCAGTCCGGAGTCCGCATTGATGTGGCCGCAGGGGCCGTAGTCCATGAATTGCGCGCCCCAGGCGTAGGCGAACAGGCGGGCGCGCTCGAAATCGCAATGCGGGTCGTTGCGGCTGGCCAGCAGCACGCTGGGGAACGCGAGCGCGCGCAGCTCGATCGGGGACCAGGTCGGGATCATTTCTCGCACTTCCGGCCGCTCGACGTCGCCCGGCGCGACCAGCAGCGCCGCCTTGACCCGGTGGGTGTTCTGGGACAGCGCCGACCAGGCAGCGACAAGGATGCAGCCCAGGCTGTGCCCCACCAGCACGGCCGGCTCGTCGCACGACAGCACCGTCTCCTCCAGCCGCGCCAGCCAGTCGCCGCGCAGCGGCGTGATCCAGTCGTGCTGCTCGACCCGCACATAACCGTGCCGCTTTTCCCAGAGCGTCTGCCAATGCTGCGGCCCGCTGCTTTGCCAGCCCGGCAGGATGAGGACGTTGGAGGGTTTCACTGCTATTGTTTTGATAGCTACTGGGTCAGATGACGGATCTAGTGAAAGCTTGCGCTTACATACGCTGTATGCGTTCCACCATCTCGCGGGCGAATTCGACGAAAGCCAGGCTGCCGCGCGCGCCCGGATCGAAGATCACGCCCGGCAGTCCGTAGCTCGGCGCCTCGGCCAGGCGGACGTTGCGCGGGATCACCGTGTCGAACACCTTGTCCCCGAAATGCGACTTGAGCTGCTCGCTCACCTGCTGCTGCAGCGTGATGCGCGGGTCGAACATCACGCGC
>JAMPXR010000536.1 GCA_023701085.1 Ramlibacter sp.
GTAGAAGATGCGCAGCGTCGCCCCCGACAGGGCCGGGGCGGCGGCCAGCCAGAACAGCTGGTTGGTCGAGTACTTGAAGCCCAGCGCGGGCAGGCCCACGGCCACCACGCTCCAGACCTGCCAGACGGCGAAGGCCAAGAACAGCGCCGGCACGCTGATCCACAGGTTGAGCTTGGCAACCGCCTCGCCCTCGCGCTCCCAGAAGGCCTTGTCCTCCGGGGTCCAGATGGTGAGGACGCGGCCGCCTTTGGCACCGGTGGCGGGCGCGGTTGGCGGCTGTTGACGATCGTGCATTCGGCGGGCCGTTCTCGTTTTGCTTCCCCGAGCGCCGAGCGCCATTGCCTCGGCAGGGCCATCGAATCTAGCGCCGCTCGCGCGCCCTCGTGCTCGACCGTCGCGCCAATATGGTGACAGAGAGTTTCAGCCGCGTGCGCTCGTATGCACGGGACGGCGTCGTTGGGTACTTCCCTATTAAGACTCGGGCAAGACTCGTGGCGCGATCCGGTGCCTCATAGGGTAAACGGCGGGTTGCCCGCCGCGGCGCGACACATACGATGTGCGACGGCTGAAAGGCCGTCGCCTGCGGGCGCGAGCCGCGAACCGCACGCAAGAATCCCAAGGAGAGCGTGATGCGAACGATGATGAAGTTGGCGGCCCCTGCCGCGGCCGCGCTGATCGGTGTGGTGGGTTGCGCGAGCACCCAGCCCGGCCCGCAGGGCATGTCGTTTTTCGTGACCAGCGCCGGACCCGGCAAAGGCGGCGACCTCGGCGGCCTCGCGGGCGCCGACCGCCATTGCCAGTCGCTCGCGCAGTCCGCGGGCGCCGGACACCGCGCCTGGCGCGCCTACCTGAGCACCCAGGGCACCAGCCTGACCGACGCGAACTTCGTCAATGCGCGCGACCGGATCGGCGCCGGACCCTGGCACAACGCGAAGGGGGCGCTGATTGCGCGCAACGTCGACGAACTGCATTCCGACAGGAACAATCTGAACAAGGAGACCGCGCTGGACGAAAAGGGCCGCCGCGTGAACAGCCGGAGCGAAACGCCCAACAAGCACGACATCCTGACGGGCTCGCGTCCCGACGGCACGGCCTTTCCGTTCCACCAGTTTCCGCAGCTCTTTGCCGGCGCCCAGATGCCCGACATGACCTGCGGCAACTGGACCAGGAGCGGCAACGAGGGCTCGGCCATGACCGGGCACTTCGATCGCGCCGGGCCCATCAACGCGCCCTGGGCCACTTCCTGGAATTCCTCGCATCCGACGCTGGGCTGCGGCCTGGACCGCATCCGGCCGACCGGCGGCGACGGCTTGTTCTATTGCTTCGCCGCGAACTGACCGCTCACTGCAGCGCGCGCAGCCTGAACCGCTGGATCTTGCCGGTGGCGGTCTTGGGCAGTTCGTTCACGAACTCGATCATGCGCGGATACTTGTAGGGCGCGAGGCGGTCCTTCACGAAGGCCTTCAGCTCTTCTTCCGTGACCTGCTGTCCCGCCTTGAGCACCACGAAGGCCTTGGTCTTCGTCAGTCCCTCCTCGTCTTCCTTGCCGATGACCGCCGCTTCCAGCACGGCCGGGTGCTGCACCAGGGTCGCCTCCACCTCGAACGGCGACACGTAGATGCCGCTGACCTTGAGCATGTCGTCGGTGCGCCCCGAGTAGGTGTAGGTGCCGTCGGGGTTGTGCACGTACTTGTCGCCGCTCTTGGTCCAGCCGCCCTGGAAGGTTTCGCGCGTCTTGGCGCGGTTGCCCCAGTACATCATGGCGCTCGAAGGGCCCTGGATGTACAGGTCGCCGGGCTCGCCATCGGGCACGGGCCGTCCGTCGTCGCCGCGCAGCTCGACCTCGTATCCGGGAACCGGCCAGCCGGTGGTGCCGTAGCGCACCTGCCCGGGCTTGTTCGACAGGAAGATGTGCAGCATCTCGGTGGAGCCAATGCCGTCGACGATGTCCACGCCGAAATGTTCCTTGAAGCGCTCGCCCACGTTGGCCGGCAGGGCCTCGCCGGCCGACGACACCAGGCGCAGCGCGACGTCGGCGCGCGGCGGCAGGGTTGGCGACGCGAGCATGCCCGCGAAGCCCGTGGGCGCGCCGAAGAACACGGTCGGCTTTTGCTGCGTCAGGCGCTTGAACGTGGCCTCGGGCGTCGGCCGCTCCGCCATGAGCACCGTCGTCGCGCCGACGCCCATGGGGAAGGTCAGGGCATTGCCCAGTCCGTAGGCGAAAAAGAGCTTGGCGGCGGAAAAACAGATGTCCTGTTCCGTCAGGCCCAGGACGCGCTTGCCATACAGCTCGACCGTCCAGTAGGGATTCGCATGCGAATGCACCGTGCCTTTCGGGCGGCCCGTGGAGCCGGACGAATAGAGCCAGAAGCCCGGGTCGTCGGGCCCGGTGGCGGCGGGTTTCGTCAGGGGCGAAGCTTCCTTCAGGAAGGCCTCGAACTCCAGTTCGCCCGGCTGCAGCGGAGCGCCGGGACGCGACACGATGACTTTCTGCACTTCGTGATCGCTGCGCGTCATCGCCGCCCGCAGCGTGGGCAGCAGCGCGCCCGTGACCACCGCCGCCTGCGCGCGCGAGTGTTCCA
>JAMPXR010000030.1 GCA_023701085.1 Ramlibacter sp.
ACGCTCCAGAACACCAGCACCAGCGCGACGAAGTCGGGCACCCAGGGCGTGCGGCCCAGCGGCAGCATGTTGGCCAGCAGCGCCAGCAGCAGGCTGCCCCAGATGAAGGCCGGATTGGCCGGCAGCAATAGCTGCTGGCCGGGGCGCATGATCATTTGCGCGCTCCTTTCCTGGCGGAGGGCGCGGCGTCGTCGGGGCCGGGCCGGGGCAGGGCCTGGGGCGAGACCGGCTCGAGCACCAGGACATGCCGTGCGCCGTCCACCAGCGCCTGGGGCGAGCAGCTGATGCGCGCGAAACCCGAATCGCCGCGGCGCTCCACCTTTTCGACGCGCGCCACCGGCAGGCCCGGCGGGTACACGCCGTCGACGCCGCTGGTGGTGAGCAGGTCGCCCGGCTTCACGTCCGCGTTGCCGGCCATGAAGCGCAGCTCGAGCGCGTTGCCCTGTGACGAGGGATCGCCATAGGCGACGCTGCGCGCGCCGGTGCGGGCATTCAGCACCGGGATGGCATGCTCGCGGTCGGTGACCAGGGTCACCTCGCTGACCAGGGGATAGACCCGCGTCACCTGGCCCAGCACGCCCGATTCATCGACCACCGGCGAGCCGGCCTGGATGCCCTGGGCCAGCCCCTTGTCGATCACCACCTTGCGCGTGTAGGGGTCGGCCGCGTCGTACAGCACCTGCGCGGCCTGGCCGGGCGTGCTGGCGCGCTCGCGCAGTTGCAGCAGCTTGCGCAGCCGGTCGTTTTCCAGGGCGAGCTGCTCGACCTGGTGGGCCCGATGGGATTGCTCGGCCAGCTTGCGCTGCGCCGCTTCTTCCCAGCGCTGGGCGCTTTCCAGCGATTCGAAATATTGCGCGGCCGAGCGCGCCAGCACGACGGGGCGCATGGCCAGCCACTGGACCGGGTACAGCACGGTGGCGACCAGCGCCCGCACCGGCTGCGCCACGCGAAAACGCGTATCCGCCACCATCAGGAACAGCGCCAGCGCGCTGCACACCATGAGCTTGGACACGGCGGAGGGCCCCTGCTTGAAAAAGGGCGGCGGCGTCCGGTCGAGGGTACCTAAAGGCATGACGGGAGGACTTCAGTGCGCTCGAGACGAGCGCCTGCGCGCCGCGATCGAATGCTTTATTTTGTCATCGACGCGACCCGCCGTCACGCGGCGATGCCGCTTGTTGCGTCATTCGCTGGTGAAGATCGACCCGAGGCGTTCCATGCGCTCCAGCGCGATGCCGCAGCCGCGCACCACGCAGGTCAGCGGGTCTTCCGCGACCAGCACCGGCAGCCCGGTTTCCTCGGCCAGCAGCCGGTCCAGGTCGCGCAGCAGCGCGCCGCCGCCGGTGAGCATCATGCCCCGCTCGGCGATGTCGGCTCCGAGTTCGGGTGGCGTGCTTTCCAGCGCGTTCTTCACCGCCGACACGATGTTGTTCAAGGGATCGGTGAGCGCTTCCAGGATTTCGTTGGAGGAAATGGTGAAGGAGCGCGGCACGCCTTCGGACAGGTTGCGGCCCTTGACTTCCATTTCCTTGACTTCGCTGCCCGGAAAGGCCGAGCCGATGTTCTTCTTGATGGCCTCGGCGGTGGGTTCGCCGATCAGCATGCCGTAGTTGCGGCGGATGTAACTGATGATGGCGTCGTCGAACTTGTCGCCGCCCACGCGCACGCTGCCCTTGTACACCATGCCGCCCAGCGAGATCACGCCCACTTCGGTGGTGCCCCCGCCGATGTCCACCACCATCGAGCCCGAGGCTTCCGACACCGGCAGGCCGGCGCCGATGGCCGCGGCCATGGGTTCCTCGATCAGGTACACCTCGCTGGCGCCCGCGCCGAGGGCGGACTCGCGGATGGCGCGCCGCTCGACCTGGGTCGAGCCGCAGGGCACGCAGATGATGATGCGCGGGCTGGGCTTGAAGATGCCGCGCGGGTGCACCATCTTGATGAACTGCTTGAGCATCTGCTCCGTCACGGTGAAGTCGGCGATGACGCCGTCCTTCATCGGCCGGATGGCCTCGATGTTGCCGGGCACCTTGCCCAGCATGGCCTTGGCTTCGGAGCCCACGGCCTGGATGGTCTTCTTGCCCTGGGGGCCGCCCTCGTGGCGAATCGCCACCACCGACGGCTCGTCCAGCACGATCCCCTTGTCGCGCACAAAGATCAGGGTATTCGCGGTACCCAGGTCAATGGCCAGGTCGGTGGAAAAGTACCGACGGAACGATCCGAACATCAGGAAATCCTCTCGCGGGCAGGACAGGCTTGGCCACCCGCCCTCGCCGAATCAATCATGTTATTAGGGCCGAAACCCGCTTTTTCCTGCAAATATCGGCAGTTTCGCGGAAGTTGGGCCGAAGGCGGGATAATACCCGATCCCCCTCGAATAGCTGGTCCGTGCCGGGCCGAATTTTCGCGTTTACATCTTTCCACGCGCCCTCGTTTCCGCCATGGCATTGACCTCCCAAGACATCGCCCGAATCGCCCATCTCGCCAGATTGGAATTGAGCGCCGCCGAGAGCGAGCGCATGCTGACTCAAATCAATGGTTTTTTCGACATCGTCGAGAAGATGCGCGCGGTCGACACTTCCGGCCTGCTGCCGCTGTCGCACCCCGTGGCGGCATTCCAGGACGTGACGCTGCGCTTGCGTGAGGACGCGGTGCGCGAGGCCAACCAGCGCGAAGACAATCAGCGCAGCGCCCCCGCGGTCGAGCAGGGCCTGTTCCTGGTGCCACGGGTGATCGAATGAGCAGCCGGGCTTTGCATGAACTGGGGGTCGGGGAGCTTGCCGCCAAGCTGCGCGGCCGGGAAGTTTCAGCCGTGGAAACGGCGCGGCATTTCCTGGCGCGCGGCGCGGCGCACGAAGCGCTGGGGGCGTACCTCGCGGTCGACGAAGAGGTGACGCTGTCCCAGGCGCGCGCGGCGGACGCGCGCATCGCGGCCGGCGACACCGCCCCCTTGCTGGGTGTTCCGATCGCGCACAAGGACATCTTCGTCACCCGGGATTTCGCCAGCACGGCCGGCTCCCGGATGCTGGAGGGCTACCGCTCGCCGTTCGACGCCACGGTGGTGGCCCGCCTCGGGCCGGGCGCGCCGGGACAGGGCCCCGGCGCCGGCGCGGTCACCCTGGGCAAGCTCAACTGCGACGAGTTCGCCATGGGCTCGTCCAACGAAAACTCCGCCTGGCGGCCCGCCCGCAATCCCTGGGACCCCTCGCGGATCCCGGGCGGCTCGTCCGGCGGCAGTGCCGTGGCGGTGGCCGCGCGCCTGGCGCCGGCGGCGACCGGCACCGACACGGGCGGCTCGATCCGCCAGCCCGCCTCCTTTTGCGGCATCACGGGCATCAAGCCGACCTACGGCCGGGCTTCGCGCTACGGCATGATCGCCTTCGCCTCCAGCCTGGACCAGGCCGGGCCGATGGCGCGCTCGGCGCACGACTGCGCGCTGCTGTTGTCGGCGATGTGCGGCCCCGACCCCGACCGCGATTCCACCTCGCTGGACCTGGCGCCGGAAGACTTCACGCGCTCGCTGGACCGGTCCCTGGAAGGCCTGCGCATCGGATTGCCGCGCGAGTTCTTCGGCGCCGGCCTGGCGGACGATGTGCGCTCGGCCATCGAGGGCGCCCTGGCGCAGTACCGCAAGCTCGGCGCGCAAGTGGTGGAGATTTCGCTGCCCCGCACCGAGCTGTCCATCCCGGTGTACTACATCATCGCGCCGGCCGAGGCCAGCTCGAACCTGTCGCGCTTCGACGGCGTGAAGTTCGGCCATCGCGCGGCGAAGTACACGGACCTGCTGGACATGTACAAGAAGAGCCGCGCCGAAGGTTTCGGCGACGAGGTCAAGCGCCGCATCATGGTCGGCACCTATGTGCTCTCGCACGGCTATTACGACGCCTACTACCTGCAGGCGCAGAAGATCCGCCGCATGATCGCTCAGGACTTCCAGCAGGCGTTCCGCCAATGCGACCTGATCGCCGGGCCGGTGGCGCCCACGGTGGCCTGGAAGATCGGCGAGCACGGCAGCGATCCGCTGGCCGACTACCTGGCCGACATCTTCACCTTGCCCGCTTCGCTGGCGGGGCTGCCGGGCATGAGCGTGCCCTGCGGCTTCGGCGCAGGTCATATGCCGGTCGGCCTGCAGCTGATCGGCAACTACTTCGGCGAAGCACTCTTGCTGAATGCGGCGCACCGGTTCCAGCAGGCGAGCGACTGGCATACCCGCGTTCCGGAGGGATATTGAGATGAAACCGGAACCCAAGCCGGCTGGCCCCCGCGGGCTGATCCACGGCTACGAGGTCGTGATCGGCTTCGAGACGCACGCCCAGCTGTCCACGCAATCGAAGATCTTCAGCCGCGCCGCCACGGCCTTCGGCGCCGAGCCCAACACGCAGGCCTGTGCCGTGGACCT
Source organism: Ramlibacter sp. (assembly GCA_023701085.1). GTDB lineage: Bacteria > Pseudomonadota > Gammaproteobacteria > Burkholderiales > Burkholderiaceae_C > Ramlibacter. The sequence goes on from JAMPXR010000030.1 coordinate 4,397, forward strand.
GGCCCTGCCCGGCACGCTGCCGGTGATGAACCAGGGCGCCGTCGAGCGCGCCATCGAGTTCGGCCTGGCCGTCAACGCCCATATCGCGCCGCGCAGCATCTTCGCGCGCAAGAACTACTTCTATCCCGACCTGCCCAAGGGCTACCAGATCAGCCAGTACGAGATCCCGGTGGTGCAGGGCGGCGTCGTGGAGTTCTACCTCGGCGATGAAAAGAAGTCGGTGCGGCTGGTGCGCGCGCACCTGGAGGAAGACGCGGGCAAGTCGCTGCACGAGGACTTCGTGGGCCAGTCGGGCATCGACCTGAACCGCGCCGGCACGCCGCTGCTGGAGATCGTGACCGAGCCCGACATGCGCTCCACCGAGGAAGCGGTGGCGTATGCGAAGGAGCTGCACAAGATCGTCACCTGGATCGGCATCTGCGACGGCAACATGCAGGAAGGCAGTTTCCGCTGCGACGCCAACGTCTCGGTGCGCAAGCCGGGGGCGCCGCTGGGCACGCGGCGCGAGATCAAGAACCTCAACAGCTTCAAGTTCATGCAGCAGGCGATCGACTTCGAGATCCGCTGGCAGATCGCGGAGATCGAGGACGGCCGCGCGATCGAACAGGCCACCGTGCTGTTCGATCCCGACACCGGCGAGACCCGCGCCATGCGCACCAAGGAGGACGCCGCCGACTACCGCTATTTCCCCGATCCGGACCTGCCGCCGCTGGTGATCGCGCCCGAGTGGGTCGAGCGCGTGCGCTCGCAGATGGCGGAGCTGCCGCGCGTCATGGCGGCGCGCTTCGTCCAGGACTACGGGCTGCCGGAGTACGACGCCACCACGCTGACGCAGAGCAAGGCGATGGCCGGCTATTTCGAGGCCGCGGCCCGGGCCAGCGGCCAGCCCAAGCTGGCCAGCAACTGGATCATGGGCGAGCTGTCCCGGCGCGTGAACGCTGGAGAAGGCACGATCGAGCAGGCGCCGGTCACGGCGGCCATGCTGGCGGCCCTGATCGCCCGCATCGCCGACGGCACGATCTCCAACAACGCCGCGCGCCAGGTGTTCGACGCGCTGTGGAGCGGGCAGGCCGCGGACGTCGACGCCGTGATCGAAGCCCAGGGTCTGCGGCAGATGAACGACGCGGGCGCGCTGGAGAAGATCATCGACGAGGTGATCGCCGCCAACGCGGACAACGTGGCGCAGTTCAAGGCCGGCAAGGACAAGGCGTTCAACGCCCTGGTGGGCCAGGCCATGAAGGCGAGCAAGGGCAAGGCCAACCCGGCCCAGGTCAACGAGCTGCTGCGCCGCAAGCTGGGCGCCTGAGGACGGGCAGGAAGTGCGCTACCGGTTCGCCGCCGTGGCGGGGGCGGCGGCAGCGGCCCACAACACCTTGAGCCGGGCGAGTTCCTCGTCGAACTGGGCGCTGATCCGTTTCTTTTCGCTCTCGTGGTTGGCGAGCAGGCGCCGCTGCGCGTCCATGTGCTGCTCGTTTTCCTGGATGTCGCGCTTCAGGCGGGACGGCACCTTGGCCGGGTCGTTGGCGTAGAACTCCAGTTCGCTGTCCAGGCGCTTGCGCCCGGCCACGAGCTCGGCAATCCCCCTGTGGGCGGCGGCAATCGCTTCGTCCGCCAGCACGATGGCCGCCTGGCGTTCCTTGTCGTGCACGGCCTGCGTGGGATACCGGGTGAGCAGCGCCCGGCCGCGCCGCTTCTCGTCGGCGAGCCGCCGGCGCTCCTCCGCTTCCTTGCGGGCCCGCTCCTCTTCGGCCGCGAGCTGCTGGGGCGACAGGCTGGGGCCGATCCTGCGCTTGACGGCGCCGTTGTCGCCCAGCACCTTCTGCTCGCGATCGATGCACGCGGCGATCGGGCGGTCGGCTGTGAGCCGCCGGCCCTGCGCGTCGGTGCAGCTGTAGATGTCCTGCGCGCCCGCTGAGCCGAGCAGCCCCGCCAGCAGCAAGCCCCCGGCGATGGCGAGTTCGATCGCAGCCCGCACGATCCCTCTCCTCAACCGACGCCGTAGCGCCGGCGGTAGTCGAGCACCTGCTCGTGCCAGGCGCCGAGTTCGTCGCCGCCGTGCGCCCGCAGATACTGGAGCAGATCGTCCAGCCGCGCGATCGCGCACACCTGCAGGCCCAGACGGTCGCGCACGAACTGCACGGCGCTGTAGTCCACGTCGACGCCGTTCTCGGTCGCCTTTTCCTGCCGGTCCAGCGCGATCGCCACCGCGTGCGGGGTCGCGCCGGCGGACCGGATGACGGCGATGGACTCGCGCGCCGCGGTCCCCGCCGACATGACGTCGTCCACGATCATCACGCGCCCCTTGACCGGCGCGCCCACCAGGGCACCGCCCTCACCGTGGTCCTTGGCCTCCTTGCGGTTGTACGCGTAGGGCACGTTGCGCCCCAGGCGCGCCAGCTCGATGGCGACCGCCGCCGCCAGCGGGATGCCCTTGTACGCTGGGCCGAACAGCATGTCGAATTCGATGCCCGAGGCGAGGATGCGCTTTGCATAGAATTGCGCCAGCCGGCCCAGCTTGGCGCCGTCGTCGAACAGGCCCGCGTTGAAGAAGTACGGCGACAGGCGTCCGGCCTTGGTTTTGAAATTGCCAAAGCGCAGCACGCCGGATTCGACCGAGAACTGCACGAAATCGTGGGCCAGATCGTCCCGCCCGAGCGCCATGGGGAATTCCTTGTTCAAACTGACCAGCCTCAACCTGAATGGCATCCGTTCGGCTGCCAGCAAAGGCGTGGAAGCCTGGCTTGCAAAAATCAAGCCGGATTGTATTTGCCTGCAGGAGGTCAAGGCGCAGGCGCCGGACGTCCAGGGCCGCTTCGAGCAGATGGCGGGCCTGCGGGGCCACTTTCACTTCGCGCAGAAGAAGGGCTATTCGGGCGTGGCCGTCTACAGCCGCCACGCGCCCAGCGACGTGATCACCGGCTTCGGCTCGCCCGAGTTCGACGCCGAGGGCCGCTACGTGGAGCTGCGCTTCGACCGGCCCGGGCGCAAGTTGTCCTTCATCAGCTGCTACTTCCCCAGCGGCTCCTCGGGCGAGGAGCGCCAGCGGGCCAAGTTCCGGTTCCTGGATGAGTTCGACCCGCACCTGGCGCGCTTGAAGAGCGAACGCGAATTCATCCTGTGCGGGGACGTCAACATCGCGCACAAGGAGCAGGACCTGAAAAACTGGCGCGGCAACCGGAAAAACAGCGGCTTCCTGCCCGAGGAGCGGGCCTGGATGACAAAGTTGTTGGACGAAACAGGCCTGGTCGACATTTACCGCCGCCTCAAGCCGGACACCACAGAGGCCTGCTACACGTGGTGGAGCAACCGGGGCCAGGCCTGGGCCAAGAACGTGGGCTGGCGCCTGGACTATCACCTGGCGACGCCGGCCCTGGCACAGCTGGCGCGGCGCGAGGCGATTTACCGGGACGAGCGCTTCTCGGACCATGCGCCGATCACGGTGGAGTACGACCTGCAGTTTTAGGGTGATGCCCGCACGTCACGGCATGCCCGCCGCCCGCAGGCTCTCGATGGCGCGGTCGCGGCCGGTGAGATAGCTGGGGTGGCGCCCGCGCAGGAACCGCGCGAAGTCGCTGGCCCGGTACCTGGGGTTGCGCTGGAGGTAGTCCGCCGCACGCGTGCGCGCTTCGTCGAGTTCGCCGAGCTGCACCATCGATGCGATCAGCAGCACGGGCGGCGAGGGCAGCAGCGGGTTGGCCTGGTGGCCCGCGCGAGCGGCCGCAGCGGCTTGGCGGTACTGGCCCAGCATGAAATGGCAAGTGCCCATGTACATGTAGAAGGCGCCGACCGCATAGTCCCGCGGGCCGCGCTGCAGGGCCCGGCCGCTCGCATCGATGCACTCCTGGAACATTCCGAGCGCGGCCAGTGCGCCGGCCTGGTGCGCGTGCGGCGCCGGGTGGCTGGGGAAGCGCTTGGCCGCGGCTGTCGCGGTGTGCAGCAGCGCATCCCAATCGTCCTGCAGCGAGGCCACGAACATCTTGGCCAGGTGCGTGTAGAAGTCGTCTTCGTCCAGTGCCTGCAGGCGCAGCACGGCTTCGTGCAGGCGCGCCAGGGCGCGCTCGCGCGGCACCCAGTTCAAGAGCCCGCTCATCCCCATGACGGCCTCGACGCCGCCCCAGGCCCGGAGCGAATCAGGGTCCTTGGCGAGCGCCGCTTCGAAGCGCTCCAGCGCGAGCTTGTAGTTGTCCGGGCTTGCCCCCCGGAAGTAGAACCCCCACCCCTGCATCGCGATGTCGTCGGCCTGCAGGCGCTCGGGCGGCAGCGTCTGCGCCTTTGCGCCGCTGGCCCGGTACATCTGGACCTGCAGGGTGCGGGCCAGCTGCTGCGAAATGCCCTCGAGCGCCTCCTGCAACCCTGCGCGCGGCACGACCAGCTGCTGCGCCCAGGCCTGCGCGCCCGTGTCCCCGTCGGTCATGGCCAGCCGCAGGTGCACCTGCGGCCCTTGCCGGCGCACCGAGCCGGTGACCACGTAGCGCACCTTCAGCTCGCGCGCGATCGTGCGGGCCTGCGCCGGCCCGGTGAACCGGGACGCGGTTTCGCGCGAGATCACCATCGTGCCCGACAGCTGGCCGAGTTGCGACACCAGGTCGGCATGCAGCATGTCGGCGAACCAGCGGCCCTCCTCGGCTGCGCCTTCCGACGCCAGCGGCAGCACCACCATCGAGAACGGCCCCGGCGCGCGAGGCGCCGTCGCCCGTTGCCAGCCCGGCGCCAGGTACAACGCGGCTGTCGCCAGCAATGCGGCGGTGCCGGCCAGCACGGCCATGCGCCTGCCGAACCCGGTGCGCACGGCGGGCGCGAGGGGCGTTGCGCCCGCCGTCACGGCTGGCGCCGGCGCCTCGGGGCCGGCCGGTGGTGCAGGCGCCGGTTGCGCGGCCAGCAGGTAGCCGCGCCGTGCCACCGTCCGCACCAGCCGGTGGTCGTGGTCCTGCAGCACGCGACGGATGTCGGCGATCGCCTGGATCAGCGAGCCTTCACCCACGACCAGGCCCGGCCAGACCAGGCGATCGAGCTCGTCCCGGGTCACGACCTGGCGATGGCGCCGGCCCAGCACCAGCAGCACCTCCAGCGCCTGCCGGCGCAACGGCGTGCGTTCGCCGTCGGCCTGCAGCAATTCGCCGGCCGCCAGGTCCAGCACATGGCTGCCGAGCGCGAGGCGGCTCGACGCCTGCGGACTCCATGAGCGGTCGTTCATGCCGGTGCTCCTGTCTCGAACCCCTTCTGCTTATTTTTTGCGGCTTTTTCCCGGGTTCCATGAGGACTTGCCCGCACGCGCGGCCTAGATTGGGCCCCACCGGCCCGCGTGTGGCCGCTAAAAAGGAGACGACGATGAAACGCATGTTCCTGATCCCGGCGGTCGCGACGGTCGCGCTGCTCGCGGGTTGCGCCATGGCTCCGGCCGCCACCCCGTCCCAGGACTCCCTGCTGGGCACGTGGCGCGTGGTGTCCTATGTCGCGGTGCCCGATAGCGGCACGCCGGTCGATATCTGGGGCAAGGCGCCGCGCGGCTACGTGGTCATCACGCCCACGCGCTTCATCACCATCTTGACTGCGCAGGACCGCAAGATTCCCACGCCGCCCTTCACCGCCCAGGACTTCGCGAATGCCTTCGTCACCCAAATTTCCTATACCGGCCCGTATCGGCTCGACGGAAATCGTCTGGTCACTGCGGTGGATGCGTCCTCGGCTGTCACCTGGGTCGGGACCGAGCAGGTGCGCGAATTCCGCCTGGAGGGCCGGCGCCTGCACCTGTCCACGCTGCCCGGGCCGTTCCCGCCCGGCCTTTCGCAGTTGGCAGGCAAGACCGGCCGCAGCCACCTGGTCTGGGAGCGGCTGGAATAGGCTGCTTCCCAAGCGCCCTCGAACGCGCGCCCCTCCGCGCTCAGCCACGCCGCCGGTTGGCTACCGCGAGCAGCGGCGGGACGACCGCTGCGTTCAGGGCGTCGCCGGCTGCTCCGACGCCTTGCGCGCGAACTCCGCCCGCAGCGCCTTCAGTTTCTCGCGTGGGTCTTCCCGCACCGTCGTCTTGTCCAGCGCCATCTCGGCGATGAAGCGGCTGGGTTGCGCCGGGACCATCTCGCGGCCTTTCTTGCGCTTGCGCGCCCAGCTCACCGCGAGCGAGCGCTGCGCGCGCGTGATGCCGACGTACATCAGGCGCCGCTCTTCCTGCAGCCGCTGCAGGATGCCCTCGGCCATGGACCCGTCGGTCTTGGCGGCGGACCCGTCCTTGTCGTCCAGCTTGAACGGCAGCAGGCCTTCGTTGACGCCCACCAGCATCACGTGCGGCCACTCCAGGCCCTTGGCCGCGTGCAAGGTCGACAGCGTGACCACGTTCTGGTCCTGTTCGCGCTCGCTGATCGTCGACAGCAGGGCGATCGTCTGCGCAACTTCGAGCAATGTCTTTTTCTCGCTGGCGATGGCCACGCCCGCAGCGTCATCGACCTGCCCGCCGCAGCGCTGCGCCATCCAGTCGCAGAACTCCAGCACGTTGGTCCAGCGCGCCGCCGCCAGTTTTTCGTTTTCCTCGCTGTCATACAGGTGTTTTTCGTAGCCGATGTCCTTGAGCCATTCGAGCAGGAACGCGCGGGCGTCCTCGGCGCCCGTGGTGCGGCGCGCGCGGAACTCCAGGTCGTTCACGTAGCGGCCGAACTCGTGCAATCCGGACACGGCCCGCGAGCTGAGCGCGGAACCGAGCGACGAGGAGAACAGGGCCTCGAACAGGGACAGCTTGTACTTGCCCGCGAACACGCCCAGGCTCTGCAGCGTCTGGTGGCCGATCCCGCGCTTGGGCGCGGTGACGGCGCGCAGGAACGCCGGGTCGTCGTCGTTGTTGACGACCAGCCGCAGCCAGGCGCACAGGTCCCTGATCTCGGCGCGGTCGAAGAAGCTCTGCCCGCCCGAGACCTTGTACGGAATCTGCGCCTTGCGCAGGGCCTGCTCCAGCACTTTGGCCTGATGGTTGGCGCGGTACAGCACCGCGAAGTCCTTCCAGTCCCGGCCCAGGCCGTTGGCCCGGATCGACTGGATGCGCGCGACCACGCGCTCGGCTTCGTGCGCCTCGTTGTCGGCGTCGATCACGCGCACCGGCTCGCCCTCGCCCAGTTCGCAGAACAGCGTCTTCGGAAACAGCTTCGGGTTGGGCGCGATCACGTTGTTGGCCGCGCGCAGGATGGCGGCGGTGGAGCGGTAGTTCTGCTCCAGCTTGACGACCTTGAGCTTCGGGAAGTCCAGCGGCAGGCGCTTGAGGTTGTCCAGCGTGGCCCCGCGCCAGCCGTAGATCGACTGATCGTCGTCGCCGACCGCGGTGAAGCGCCCGCGCTCGCCCACCAGCAGCTTCAGCAGCTCGTACTGCGTCGCGTTGGTGTCCTGGTATTCATCGACCAGCACATGGCCCAGCTGCGCCTGCCACTTCTCGCGCACCTCGGGATGCTGGCGCAGCAGCTTGAGCGGCAGTCCGATCAGGTCGTCGAAGTCCACGCCCTGGTAGGCCGCCAGGCGCTCTTCGTAGCGCGCCATGATGCGCGCGGTGGTCCTCTCGTTGTCGTCCTTCGCCTGGGCCTGCGCCTGCGCCGCGTCCAGCCCCATGTTCTTCCACAGGCTGATCGCCCATTGCCACTGGCGCGCGGTGGCGGCGTCGGTGGTGCCGCCCGCGTCCTTCAGGATGCCGGTCACGTCGTCGGTGTCGAGAATCGAGAACATGGGCTTCAGGCCGAGCGCTTCGCCGTCGCGGCGCAGCATGCGCACGCCCAGGGCGTGAAAGGTGCAGATCAGGACTTCCCTCGCGTCGCGGCCGATCAGGCTCTTGGCGCGCTCGCGCATCTCGGCCGCGGCCTTGTTGGTGAAGGTGATGGCCGCGATGCGATCGGCCGGCAAGCCGGCCTGGATCAGGCGGGCGAGCTTGTGCGTGATCACGCGGGTCTTGCCGGAACCGGCGCCGGCCAGCACCAGGGACGGCCCGTGCAGGTAATTGACAGCTTCCTGCTGGGCGAGGTTGAGGCCGGCGGACA
>JAMPXR010000031.1 GCA_023701085.1 Ramlibacter sp.
CGGCGCAGCCACGGGCTGGGGCGGTAGCGCGGATCGCCGTAGACGGTCTGCATGTTGAACAGCACCTCCAGAACGTTCGTGGGACCCCAGCGGTCGCCCATGGCCAGGGGACCGAGCGGATAGCCCAGGCCCAGGGTGACCGCGGTTTCGAGGTCGCGCGGGCTGCAGACGCGCTGCTGGCAGATGTCGGCGGCGATGTTCACGATGGTGGCCACCACGCGCTGCGTGACGAAGCCGCCGGAGTCGCGGATCACGCTCACGGCCTTGCCGTCGCGCGCGAACAGGGCGTGGGCAGCGTCGCGCATGTCCGCCCGGGTGGCCGGATTGGTCGCGAGCACGCGGCGCTTGGTGTCGGCATCGTCGATCAGCATGTCGATGCCCACGGTGCGCGCCGGGTCCAGCCGCTCGACCACGGCGACCGTGGTGACGTCGAAACCCAGCGGAGCCACCAGCGACAGCGCCTGGGGCGAGGGCGACTGGCCGGTTTCTATGGTGGCGCCCAGGTTCTTGAGCAGCTGGTACAGCTCGGAGCGGCGGGCCGCCCGCGTGGACACCCACACCGGCGGGAGTTCGGAAACCTGCGGCGCTGCCGGCTCGGCCGGCACTTGCGCTTTGCCGTCCTGGTAGCGGTAAAAGCCCTCACCGACCTTCTTGCCGACGACCCCGCCGGCGAGCCGCTGCGCCGTGATCACGCTGGGGCGGTAGCGCGGCTCGTCGTAGTACTGGCGGTAGATCGACTCCATCACCGGGTGCGACACGTCCAGGGCCGTGAGGTCCATCAACTCGAACGGCCCCAGCCTGAAGCCGACCTGGTCCTTGAGGATGCGGTCCACCGTGGCGAAATCCGCCACGCCTTCGCCCACGATCCGCAGCGCCTCCGTGCCGTAGCCGCGGCCCGCGTGGTTGACGATGAAGCCCGGTGTGTCCTGGGCCTGCACCGCCGTGTGCCCCATCTGCCTGGCGTATTCGGCCAGGCCCGCGCAGACGGCCGGGTCGGTCTTCAATCCCGCGACCACTTCCACGACTTTCATGAGCGGGACGGGATTGAAGAAGTGATAGCCGGCGAAGCGTTGCGGCCGCTTCATGCCGGCGGCGATCGCCGTGACGGAAAGCGAAGAGGTGTTGGTGGCGAGCACGGCCGTGTCCGCCACCAAGCCCTCAAGGTCGGCGAACAGCGACTTCTTGACATCCAGGCGCTCGACAATGGCTTCGATGACCAGATGGCAATCGGCCAGTGTCTGCAGGCTATCGGCGATTTGCAGCCGCTGCGTGCAGGCCTGCACCGTCGCGGCATCCATGCGGCCTTTGCCGAGCAGCTTGTCCCATTGGCCGAGGATCTCGTCGCGCGCTTTCGCAATCGCTTGCGGCTGGTTGTCGTAGAGCTTGACGATGCTGCCGGCCTGCGCGGCGATCTGCGCAATGCCTCGTCCCATGGCGCCGACCCCGACGACGCCCACCGTTTGATAGATCGGATTCATGCCCGTGATTATGGCAATGTCGCAAAGCGGCCCTCAGGCCGCGGGCCGGTGCCGCAAGCGCGTGGCCAGGGCGCTCAGCGCCATCGCCATCAGCAAGCCCGCAAATCCGGCCCAATGCAGCAGGTCCATGCCGTCCCTGGCGATCAACCAGCCGCCGCCGGCGGCGCCGATCGCCTGGCCCGCGTACATGGCCGAGGTGTTGAGCGCGATGGAGCCGGCCGAAAGCGCCGGCGCGATGCCCACCAACCGGGCCTGCTGCGCGGAATTGGCCGCGAAACAGCCCAGGGCCCAGGGCACGGCCACCAGGGCCGCCAGGGTCAGGCTGGTGCCCAGCGGCCAGATCAGCATGGACAGCGCCATGGCCGCGACGCCCGCCATCACCGCGCGCGACGCGCCGATGCGGTCGATGTGGCGGGACATGAGCATGTTGCCCAGAAAGCCAAAGGCGCCGAACCACATCAGCAGCAGCCCCAGCTCGCCGGGCGTGATACCGATCTTCCGCCGGTAGTACGGCGCGAAATAGGCAAACAGCACGAACTGCCCCGCCGCATACAGAAGGGTCACCACCACACACAGCATCAGCGGTCGCGAGCGAAAGGTTTCCCCCCAGGCGGCGGCCGAGAGCGCCTGCGGCCTGACGCCATCGGGCATCGCGCGCCACACCCACAGGGCGCTCGCCAGGCTGAGCAAACCCACCAAGGCAAAGGCGCTGCGCCAGCCCAGCGTGCCGCCGACGTAGGTGCCGATCGGCAGGCCGATCACGGACGCGACCGACCAGCCGAGAAAGATGAAGGTGATGGCCCGGCCGCGCTGCTCGGGCAGCACCAGCAGCCCCACGCAGGCGGCTGCCTGCGGGGTGAAGATGGCCGGCGAGACCATCGCGAGCACGCGCAAGGGCAGCAGCGCCGCAAAGTTCGGCGCCGCCACGCACGCGAAGTTGAGCCCGCCGTACCACGCCAGCGTCAGGGCGAGCAGCCGCCTGCGGTCCCACCCGGACACCAGCGCGGCGAACAGGGGCGCGCCCACGCACATGAGCACCGCGCCGGCCGAGATGAGCTGGCCGGCCGTCGCCACGGAGACGCCGAGCGAGTCGGTGATTTCGTTCAAGGTGCCGGCCACCACCATCACGCCGGTGCCGATGACGAAGTTGCCGAACAGCAGCGGCCAGAGCACCGCCGGCAGCGCGGTCCTGCGGGCGGCGTCAGCGGCGGTGGTCGCGCTCACATCTGGATGTCATCGCCGCACCTGCAGGGCGCCGGGATTGACAATGTTGGTGGGCGTGCCCTTGATGAAGTTGACCACGTTGTCGAAGGCGGCGCCGAAATACATCTCGTAGCTGTCGATCTCGACATAGCCGATGTGCGGCGTGCAGATGCAGTTCTCCAGGCGCAGCAGGGCGTGCCCCTGCAGGATCGGCTCGCTCTCGAACACGTCGACAGCGGCCATGCCAGGACGGCCGCGGTTGAGCGCGGCGATCAGCGCGTCATGCTCCACGAGTTCGGCGCGCGAGGTGTTCACGAGCAGGGCGGTGGGCTTCATGCGGCTGAGGTCCTCGAGGGTGACGATGCCCGCCGATTCGTCGCTCAGGCGCACGTGCAGGCTCAACACGTCGCTCTGGGCGAAAAGCTCCTCGCGGCTGGACGCGGCCTGCAGGCCATCGCCCACCGCTTTCTGCCTGGAGTCCTGGCTGCCCCAGACCACCACCTTCATGCCAAAGGCTTTCCCGTAGCCGGCCACCAGTTGGCCGACCTTGCCATAGCCCCAGATGCCCAGCGCGCGGCCCCGCAGCACCACGCCCAGCCCGAAGTTCGGCGGCATCGACGCCGACTTCATGCCCGATTGCTGCCAGCCGCCGTGTTTCAGCGTCCCGATGTACTGCGGCAGGCGTCGCATCGCCGCCATGATGAGGGCCCAGGTCAGCTCGGCCGGGGCGACCGGGGAGCCCACGCCCTCGGCCACCGCGATGCCGCGCTCGGTGCAGGCCTGCAAGTCGATGTGCGCGCCGACCCGGCCGGTCTGGGCGATCAGCCGCAGCCGCGGGAGTTTCTCGATCAATTGCCGCGTGATGTGCGTGCGTTCGCGAATCAGCACGATCACGTCCGCGTCGCGCAGCCGCACCGACAACTGGCCAATGCCCTTCACGGTATTGGTATAGACCTTGGCGGGATAGGCTTCCAGCTTGGCGGCGCAGCGAAGCTTGCGCACCGCATCCTGATAATCGTCGAGAATGACAATGTTCATCACGCGATTGTGCCTCGTGCCCGGGCGCGCAATGCCGGCAGAACGGGTGCGGGGTCCTTGGCATCGGCGCCTTCGCTGTGTAACGAGGAGCTTCGAAATGCGCATGCGCATGTCGCGTTGCCGGTCGGCAGCTCGACGGCCCGGCGGCGGTACTGCCGCGGTACTGCCGGCCCCCTTTGCACACATCAGTGCAGTGGGGCGGGGCAGGGAAGCCTACCCTTCCAGCGCTGCCAAGCGGTCGAGCTCCGCGCACACATCGGCCATGCGGCCGGAGATGACCATGCGCCCGGCGCCCGCCGGCCCGCGCGCGGCTTCCTTCACGCGCACGACCCGCACCGGACGGCGCGCAAGATCGCGCGGAACGCCAGGCGGGCGGGGCGCCGCGGCACGGACTGCGGCCATCGCGAAACAGGCGGCAGGCACGCGCGACTGGCGCGCGCCGGAACGGGCTTGCGGTGCGTGACCGAACCGTGCCGCAAGATTGCGCAGCGGCGCGAGCAAGGCGCCAACCGTCAAGATTGCCATTCCCATGTGAGTCTCCTTGACTTCAAGAGCTTGAACACAGGCAGGATTGACGAGGGGCGGCCATCGCAGGGTGATGGCGCCGCGCGCCATACGCCCGCCACCTGCGGTGGCCTGGAACGGATTACATGAGCATCGTGTTGCGGATCAGGCCCACGGCCAGCCCTTCGATTTCGAAGGGCTCGCCCGGCTCGACGATGATGGTGGGGTAGTCCGGGTTTTCCGCGTGCAGTTCGATCAGGTGCTTGTTGCGGCGGAAGCGTTTGACGGTCACGTCGTCGCCCAGGCGGGCCACGATGATCTGCCCGTTCTTGGCGTCCTTGGTGGCTTGCACGGCGAGCAGGTCGCCGTCCATGATGCCGGCGTCCCGCATCGACATGCCGCGCACCTTGAGCAGATAGTCGGGCCGGCGCTGGAACAGGCTGCTTTCCAGGTAATAGGTCTGGTCCACATGCTCCTGCGCCAGGATGGGCGAGCCGGCCGCCACCCGGCCGATCAGTGGCAAAGCCATCTGGGCCAGCGATTGCAGCGGCAGTGAGAACTGCTTGATGCGCGATTCATTGATGGAGCGCAGGGCTTCGCTCTTGAGCCGGATGCCGCGCGAGGTGCCGCTGACCAGCTCGATCACTCCCTTGCGTGCCAGCGCCTGCAGGTGCTCCTCGGCCGCGTTGGCGGACTTGAAGCCGAGTTCGGCCGCGATCTCGGCGCGCGTGGGTGGCGCGCCGGTGCGTGCGATGGCGCTCTGGATCAGGTCCAGAATCTGTTGCTGGCGGGCGGTGAGCTTGGGTGTATCGAGCATGGTGGTGGCTCCACTGGCTTAATATCCAGTAACTGTATTTTTAACCAGTTTTACGAACTATGCAAGCGAGCGGCAAGAAAATTGCGGTTCTGGCCACCGGCGGAACGATCGCCGGGCGCGCGGCGAGCGCGCACGACAACGTCGGCTACAGCGCCGCGCAGATGGGAGTGCGCGAACTCGTCGCGACCCTGCCGGCGCTTGCGGCACTGCCGCTGGTGTGCGAACAGGTCGCGCAGATCGACAGCAAGGACATGAGCTTCGCCGTCTGGCGCGCCCTGGCGCTGCGTTGCGCGCACTGGCTGGCCCAGGACGATGTGGGCGGCCTCGTGATCACGCACGGCACCGACACGCTGGAGGAAACGGCTTATTTCCTCCAGGGGGTGCTGGCGCCTGCCAAGCCGGTGGTGCTGGCCTGCGCCATGCGGCCGGCGACCGCGCTCCTGCCGGACGGCCCGCAGAACCTGCTCGACGCGATCGCCGTGGCGGGCACCGAGGGCGCGCGCGGTGTGGTAGCTGTCTGCGCCGGTTCGGTGCACGGGGCGCAGGATGTCGCCAAGCAACACACCTATCGCCTCGACGCATTCACGTCCGGGGACGCCGGACCGATCGGCTACGTGGAGGAGGGGCGTTTGCGACTGCTGCGCGAATGGCCCTCAGCCGACCCCGCGGCGGCCCGCCAGAAGCTGACCGAGCTGGCGGCGCGCGAGCGCTGGCCGCGCGTGGAAATCATCCTGAACCACGCGGGCGCGGGCGCGGCGATCGTCCAGGCGCTGGTGGCGCAGGGGGTGGACGGCATCGTCGTGGCCGCCACCGGCAACGGCTCGGTGCACCACGACCTCGAGCAGGCGCTGCAGCAAGCCCGCGCGAGCGGCGTCAGGGTGCTGCGGTCCACACGCTGCCCGCAGGGCGCCGTGCTCGGCCGGCAGGACGACACCTTGCCGCATGCGGGCACGCTGTCGCCGGTCAAGGCGCGGATTGCCTTGATGCTCGAACTGCTGGACCAGCGCCGGTCCGGGACCTAGGGCCTGTTAACACTATTTTTGACAGATGCGTTGCGATTCAAAAGGGTTCAGTGCTAGGCGCGGCGGCGCAGCCGCACTGACGTGCGGCAAGCTGCCGCAACGACGCAATGGGCACTTTTGAATCGCAACCCGAAGGGAACATGGACAGAACCGCGCCATTCGTCGTTGCACTCCTAGCCAAGGCGTCCAGCCTTGGCGTCGTCGCGCGCCTAGATTGGCGCGGTTCTGTCCATGTTCGCACTGCCAAAAATAGTGTTAACAGGCCCTAGCTGGAAAGGGCGCGCAGGGCGCGTTCCTTGATTTCATCCACCGAGCCGGTGCCGTTGATGGCCCGGTACCTGGGCGCGTTGGCGGGGTCGGTGCTGGCCCACTGGGAGTAGTACTCGACCAGCGGCCGGGTCTGCGCGGCATAGACCTCCAGCCGCTTCTTGACCGTCTCTTCCTTGTCGTCGTCACGCTGGATCAGGGGCTCGCCCGTGACGTCGTCCTTGCCTTCGACCCTGGGCGGATTGAACTTGAGGTGGTAGGTGCGCCCGGACGCGGGGTGCGAGCGGCGCCCGCTCATGCGCTCGATGATGGCGTCGTACGGGACATCGATTTCCAGCACGTAATCGAGCTTGACACCGGCCGCGCGCATCGCGTCGGCCTGCGGAATGGTGCGCGGGAAGCCGTCGAACAGGAATCCTTTGGCGCAATCGGGCTGCGCGATGCGCTCCTTGACCAGCCCGATGATGATCTCGTCGCTGACCAGCGCGCCCGAGTCCATCACCTTCTTGGCGGCCAGTCCCAGGGGCGTGCCCGCCTTCACGGCCGCGCGCAGCATGTCGCCGGTGGAGATCTGGGGAATGCCCCACTCGCGGCAGATGAACGTGGCCTGCGTGCCTTTGCCCGCGCCGGGCGCGCCCAACAGGATGAGTCTCATGGGTGTCCTCGAAGTATGAAGTCGGCAGGCGCTGCGGGCCTGGATTCCGTACCGCCAGCCGTCGCGCGTCGTTGCGCACAGGATAGCACGCGTGCCGCGCCGCTCCTCAGGGGCCGCGCGCGCGCCACAGCGCGCGCACGCGTTCCAGGTCCTGCGGCGTGTCGACCCCCGCCCCCGGCGCCGTCTCGGTCACATGGACCGCGATCCGGTGCCCATGCCAGAGGGCACGCAGCTGCTCCAGGGCCTCGGCCGCCTCGAGCGGCGCGGGAGCGAGCTTGGGAAAGCCGCGCAGGAAAGCCGCGCGATAGCCGTAGATGCCGATGTGCCGCAAAGGGCGCGGCTGCGGCAAGGCCTTGATGCCCGCGGCGAACCCGTCACGCCACCAGGGCATGGGCGCGCGGCTGAAATACAGCGCGAAAGCGCGGGCGTCGAGCACCACCTTCACCACGTTCGGGTTCACGAACTCCTCCACGCCGTCGATCGGATGCGCGGCGGTGCTCATGGCCGCGTCCGGATGCCGCTGCAGCAGGGCCGCCACCGAGTCGATCAGGGCCGGCTCGATCAGGGGCTCGTCTCCCTGGACGTTGACCACGAGGTCCGCCCCGGACAGTCCGAGCAGCTCGCAGGCTTCGGCCAGGCGGTCGCTGCCGGAGGCATGGTCCGCCCGCGTCAGGACGGCGTCCACGCCATGGCTGCGGCACGCCTGGACAATCGCCGCGCTGTCGGCGGCCACCACCACGCGCTGCGCCGACGATGCGCTCGCACGCTGGGCCACACGCACGACCATCGGCTGGCCGCCGATATCCGCCAGGGGCTTGTCGGGCAGGCGGGTCGATGCGAGGCGCGCCGGAATGAGAACGCAAAAGCCCATGCTGGGGACGGTGGGGGTCGCGCGAGTCGAGCTGCGCTGGCCTATGCCAGCGGCGTGCGCGTGGGCAGGTGCTCGAGCTCCTCGTCGCTCAAGGTGCGGGCCTGCTCCTCGAGCAGGATGGGAATGCCGTCCCGGACCGGATAAGCCAGTCGCGCGCTGCGTGACAGCAGTTCCTGCCGCGCCCGGTCGTATTCGAGGTGGCCCTTGGTGACGGGGCACACGAGCAGCTCAAGAAGTTTCGGGTCCATGGCGCGATGATAGCTTTGCGTCGACCAGGCGATCGAGCGCCGCCCAGAACGGGGGCTCGATTTCCAGCAGCAGCGGCACCGCCCATGCGTCGGGACGGAACCGCCACAGCTTGACCGCGTCCTTTTCGGTGCAGATCAGCTCGCCCGGTTCCTTCGTCACGGATTCGCCGAAGTCGTGGTGGTCCGGCAGCGCCACGCCTCTCGCGATCTGCAAGCCCTGCGCGCGCAGCATGTCGAAAAAGGCCTGAGGCCGGGCAATGCCGGCCAGCGCCGTGAGCGGCCGGCCCCGCAGTGAAGCCATCTCGATGCGCGCGCCGTCGCCTCGGACGGCCACCGGGGCCAGCCGGCGCCGGCTCTCGAATCCGGCGATGGCGGTCGCAGTGTCCGGGCGCAGCACCAGGTCCACGCGCCGTGGCCACGGCTCGCGCAGCGGCCCGGCCGGCAGCAGCCAGCCGTTGCCCGTGGCGCGCTCGTCGAAGATGCAGATCTCGATGTCGCGCCGCAGGCGATAGTGCTGCAGGCCGTCGTCGCTGACGAGTACCCGCGTCTGCGGATGGGCCGCCAGCAGGGCGCGCGCGGCCTCGGCCCGCCGGGCCGCGACGAACACCGGCACCGCGCAGCGCTGCGCCACCAGGAGCGGCTCGTCGCCCACTTCATCCGCGCGACTGTCGCCGCGCACTTCGCGGCAGTCGTCCGTGGCGCGTCCGTAGCCGCGCGACACCACGCCCGCGGCGAGCCCGCGCGAGCGCAGGTGCTCCACGACGGCCATCACCACCGGCGTCTTGCCGGAGCCGCCGGCGACGACGCCGCCCACGACGATCACCGGTACCGCCATGCGCTCGCCGGCGATCCACCCTTGGCTGTAAAGGCCGCGGCGAATGGCGGCCAGCGTCCCGAAAATCAGGGAGAGCGGCCAGAGCAGGCGCGCCAACGGACCGCGTCGCAGCCATGCGCGCTGCAGCGCGGGCGCCACGGCTCAGCGGCCCCCGGCCTGGGCCGATGACTGCGTCGCGAAGGTGATCTGGACCAGCCCCGAGCGCCGCGCCGCCTCCATCACCGTGATGACGGATTGGTGGGGCGCGGCGGCGTCGGCGCTGATGATGATGACGCTGTCCTTGCCGGCGCTGGCGGCCTCGCTCAGCGCATGCGAGACCGTCGCCATGTCGCGGCCGGCCAGCGGCACGCCCTTGACCGAATACCGGCCGTCGCTGCTGACGCCGACGATCACTTCCTTGGGATAGTCGCGCTGCGCGTCGGCATCGGCTACCGGCAGCTTCAGCTGCAATTCCGTGAACTTGCTGTAGGTCGTGGACAACATCAGGAAGATCAGCACGACCAGGAGCACGTCGATGAACGGGATCAGGTTGATCTCCGGTTCCTCCTTGGCGCGCGGGCGGAAGTTCATTGGATGCGCAAGGCGTTGAGGTGGCGCGCGAAGCGCTCGGCCGAGAGTTCCAGCGTCAGCAGGTACTCATCGACGCGCACCCGGAAGTAGCGCCAGAAGATGAGCGACGGGATGGCCACGATCAGCCCGAAGGCGGTGTTGTACAGCGCCACCGAAATGCCGTGCGCCAGTTGGGCGGGGTTGCCGCCCGGGGCGCCGCCGGTGGGCGTCTGGGAGCCGAAAATCTCGATCATGCCGATCACCGTCCCGAGCAGCCCCAGCAGCGGCGCGGCCGAGGCGATGGTGGCGAGCGCGCTCAGGTAGCGCTCGAGGCGGTGCGCGACCTGGCGGCCGGTGTGTTCCATGTGGGCGCGCAAATCCATTTCGCTGCAGCGCGGGTCGGAGGTGAGGGCCCGGAAACCGCTGGCCAGCACCTGCCCCAGCGCGGAGTTCTGCTCCAGCTGCTGAACGACGTCGGGACTGGGCACGGCGGCCCGCGATACCGCCAGCGCTTCGTCGAGCAGCCGCGGAGGCGCCACCTTGGCCGTCTTCAGGCTGATGAAGCGCTCGATCACCAGTGCGAGCGCGAGGATGGAGCAGACGATCAGGGGCCATATCGGCCATCCTGCGGCTTGTATGATCGAAAACAAGGAAGGCCCTCCGCGCCAATGCCAATGCTCAGTAGCGGCTGATTATCGTGTACTCCGCGCTGTGTAGGAGAACGCCGCTGCCGCGTAAGAGAACACTCACAGAAGATGTGGATAACTTTGTGCAGAAGGCCCCCCCAAAGGCGCCCGAGGCCGCGCCAATACTGATCCGTGACACATCGATGACATTTTGAGCAGGAAAAAACCCAATGAATTCATCGGCTTGTCCGGAAGAATCAGCGTTTGCGGCGAACGGGCGTTACAACACCGTGTATCCCCCGGCGCTGTGGACTAACTTGGCGCCATCGGCCCGTGAGCCGCGCCGCTGCTGATGGTCGAGCCGTATCGCCCAGCATTGGCGCCGCGAATCTGGCAAGTCGGCGCGCTATGCCGCGCCATTGCTGATGCGCTGGACGCGAGGTTCAATCCCGTCGCGGTTCGCGGCGAGATTTCGGGCTTTTCGCGCGCGTCCAGCGGCCACTGCTATTTTTCGCTCAAGGACGCGCAGGGCCAGATGCGTTGCGCCATGTTCCGGCGCGCCGCCGGCCTGATCGATTTCCTGCCCCGCGACGGCGAGCTGGTGGAAGTGCTGGGCCGGCTGGCCGTCTACGAGGCACGCGGCGACTTGCAGCTGGTCGTGGAAAGCCTGACGCGCGCCGGGCCGGGCGCCTTGTTCGAGCAGTTCCTGCAACTCAAGGCCAAGCTGGAGGCGCAAGGCCTGTTCGATCCGCGCCGCAAGCGGCCCATTCCCGCGCTCCCGCGGGCCATTGGCGTGGTGACGTCCCCCGGGGCCGCCGCGCTGCACGATGTCGTCACCGCCTTGGGCCGGCGGGCGCCGCACGTCCCGCTGGTGCTCGCGCCGGCGGCGGTGCAGGGGTCGCAGGCGCCCGCGGAGCTGGTTCGCGCGCTCACCTCGCTGTTTGGCATGGCGCAGGCCGGCGCGATCGACGTGATTCTGCTGGTGCGCGGCGGCGGCTCGATCGAGGATCTCTGGGCCTTCAATGACGAGCGATTGGCGCGCGCCATCGTCGAGAGTCCGGTGCCCCTGATCTGCGGTGTGGGCCACGAAACCGATTTCACGATCGCCGACTTCTGCGCCGACCTGCGCGCTCCGACCCCCACCGCGGCGGCCGAACTGGCGGCCGAACCCAGGGACGCCTGGCTGCAAGGACTGGAACGCCGGCACGCGCGCCTCGGGGCGGCCGTCAAAGCCCGGCTGGACGGCGCCGGCCAGCGGCTGGACGTGGCGGCTTCCCGGCTGGGCCGTCCCTCCATTCGTGTCGGCGAACAGCAGCTTCGCCTGGGCCGCGCCGCCCATCGGCTGCGCTATGCGGTCGTCGGCCGCGTGGACCGCGAGCACAGCCGGTTCCAGGCTGCGCAAGTCCAGCTCAGGCATGCGGCGCAGCTGCGCCTGCAGCGCGCCGCGCAGGTCATCGACCGTTCACGGCTGCGGCTCGAGTTGCTCGATCCGCGCCTCGTGCTCGAGCGTGGCTATGCGCTGCTGACCAACGAGGCCGGGCAGCCGGTCAGCAGCGTGCGCCAGACCTGCCCCGGCCAAGCCCTGCGGGCAACCCTTGCGGATGGCGAGGTTGCTTTGACGGTATCCCCGCCGCCTTGATTTAGTTCTTAGAATCGGCCCCCTGACCAGACAACAAGAGGATTTCCATGGAACATGTCCTGCCCCCGCTGCCTTTCCCCATCGATTCGCTGGCGCCCCATTATTCGAAGGAAACACTGGAATACCACCACGGCAAGCATCACAACGCTTACGTGACCAATCTCAACAACCTGCAGAAGGGCACCGAGTTCGAGAACATGACCCTCGAGGAAATCGTCAAGAAGTCCTCCGGCGGTATCTACAACAACTCCGCCCAGATCTGGAACCACACCTTCTTCTGGAATTGCATGAAGCCGGGTGGCGGCGGTGAACCCGGCGGCGCGCTGGCGGCCGCCATCAACAGCAAGTGGGGCGGCTACGCCGCGTTCCGCGACGCATTCGTCAAGTCAGCCGTGGGCAACTTCGGCTCGGGCTGGACCTGGCTCGTGAAGAAGCCGGACGGCAGCGTCGACATCGTCAACACCGGCGCGGCGGGCACGCCCCTGACGACGGCCGACAAGGCCTTGCTCACGGTCGACGTCTGGGAGCATGCCTACTACATCGACTACCGCAACCTGCGGCCCAAGTATGTCGAGACCTTCCTGGACAAGCTGGTGAACTGGGGCTTCGCGGAAAAGAATTTCGCGTAAGGCCTGCCCCG
>JAMPXR010000537.1 GCA_023701085.1 Ramlibacter sp.
AGATGCGCCGCGCGCTCAAGGTGGTCGAGGCGCTGCCCGAAGCGCAGTCGCAGGCGCTGCTGCCGCCGGTGGTCGAAGGAGAACAAGAGCCGGCATGAGGCACGGGCGCGGATGCGCGGCGGCCCGTGCGCCCGAGCGTCATGACCGTTGCGGGCGGCGCGCGGCCGGCCTTCGCGCTCGCGGACCCGAAGCGCGCCGCGCCTACGGCAGGCGATAAAAGGTCTTGATGATGTCCCAGGCCTGGTCGGGGTCGTCCGCGTACTGGAACAGATCGAGGTCCGCCGGCGCGATCACGCCCTCGTCGATCAGTACCTCGAAATTGACCAGCCGCTTCCAGTAGTCGGATCCGAACAGCACGATGGGCACCTGGCGCGCCTTGCGGGTCTGCACCAGCGTGATCACCTCGAACAGCTCGTCCAGGGTGCCGAAGCCGCCGGGGAACGCGACGAGTGCCTTGGCGCGCATCATGAAGTGCATCTTGCGCAGCGCGAAATAGTGGAACTTGAACGACAGCGCCGGGGTGACGTAGGCGTTGGCGTGCTCCTCCATCGGCAGGGCGATGGACAGGCCCACGCTGATGCCGTCGCCCTCGTAGGCGCCGCGGTTGGCGGCCTGCATGATGCCTGGCCCGCCGCCCGTGCAGATGAACAGCATGTCCTCGGGGTTCTTGCCCGCGCTGTAACGCGCCACCAGTTTGCCGAAGGCGCGGGCCTTTTCGTAGTAGTGGGCGTTGCGCGCGGTCGCGTGCGCGCGCCGCAGCTGCGCCTCGTCGCCGCTGGCCTGCGCCGCCGCGACCAGGGCTGCCGATTCTTCCTGGCTGCGAAAACGGGCACTGCCGAACACCACGATGGTGTTTTCTATGCCCATCGCCTGCTGTTCGAGGTCGGGTTTGAGCAGCTCGAGCTGGAAGCGGATGCCGCGTGTTTCGCGCCGCAGCAGGAACTCGGGATCGGCAAATGCCAGCCGGCTGGCGTCGGGGTCCAGCGGCAAGCCGGCGCTGGAGTGGGCCTGCAGGGTCGCCCAGGCGTCGGCCAGGCGCCGGTCGTGGAGATTTCGGGTGGAGGCCATGGCCCGATTCTGCGGCCAAACGGCAGGCGGATCCGGTGTCCTTGCGTCCAAACAATACTTTGTGGGGACAGGGTGGGCGAAACGGTTTATCTCGTGCTGATTGCAGGACGTGCTGTCGCACCGTTCAGCCGCGGGACGCTCGTCGGGATGCGGCCCCCGGGTCGAGCCAGCGCAGCAGGGGTTCGCGCGCGGGACACAGGTTCTTGTAATCGAGCACGGCCTGCGACATCGAGGCGAGCGAGTCGCGCAGCCTGCGCGCGCGCCCCGGCGCGCGCACGGCCTGCGCCAGCGGCTGCAGCATGACGTGGATGGCGAACACGGCCTGGCGCGTGCCGTGCCCGACGGGAAAGAAGACCTGGCGTTCGGCGCGCAACCAGCACTGGCGCGCGAACGCGTCCGCGTCGTCGGTGGCGGGCCACGGCTGCCGTGGATGGCGGCGCGGATGCTGGTCATGCCGTCCAGACGGGCTGAGGGTCCAGACGAAACGCTCCCAGCAGTCGCCCGCCGTCACCAGCGCCACCAGCTGCCGCGACGCGGCCAGCAATGCGGTGTTGTCGGCGACGGGCGCGTGCAGCGCCGCGAAGTCCAGGCCCAGCTTGTCTTCCGGCGCCCAATGGGACGGCACGCAAACGCACAGCCAGGGCAGGGTGCCGGTCGCGCCATCGAGAACGGCGAAATCTTCCTCGAACGCCAGTTCCAGGGGGAGGCCGCCGGCGCCGAACGGTCGGGCGCCTGTCCTTGCGCCGCGCGCGGCGATCGCTTCCAGGGCGGGGCCGGGGTCGAAGCCGGCCACGCAGTGCCGGGCCTGTCCGGCCGCCAGCACGGCCTGCTTTTCAGCGTGGAGCGCGCTGGCCGGGTCCAAAGGCGTCAACCGCAGCTGCGACCGATCGATGCGTCGCAGGCCCGGCCGCATCTGGAACGGCACGCTGATGTCGGCGAGATCGAAATCCATGCGGTCCAAAGAGCTGGCGGTGGACCTAAAAAAGGCCCCTTGCGGAGCCCTGGTTTGCGGCGGCGGGACTTACACGCGCCGGCGGTATTCGCCGGTGCGGGTATCGATTTCCACCTTGTCGCCCTGGGCCACGAAAATCGGCACCCCGATTTCGAAGCCGGTGGCGATCTTGGCCGGCTTGAGCACCTTGCCGGAGGTGTCGCCCTTGACGGCGGGTTCGGTCCAGGTGATCTCGCGCTCCAGGCTGGTCGGCAATTCCACCGACAGCGCCTTGCCTTCATAGAACACGACCTCGGCGGGCATGCCGTCTTCCAGGTAGTTCAGGGCGTCGCCCATGTTGTCCTTCTCGACCTCGTACTGGTTGTACTCGGCGTCCATGAACACGTACATGGGGTCGGCGAAGTAGGAGTAGGTGCACTCCTTCTTGTCCAGCACGATCTGGTCCATCTTGTCGTCGGCCTTGAACACGACTTCGGTGCCGAAGTTGTTGAGCAGGCTCTTGAGCTTCATGCGCACCGTCGCGGCGTTGCGCCCGCCCCG
>JAMPXR010000538.1 GCA_023701085.1 Ramlibacter sp.
GCCGAGGCCCTCGCCTGGGAAGCGGCCGGCGCCGACTACGTGTGCGCGCAGGGCTACGAAGCCGGCGGCCATCGCGGCACCTTCCTCGGCGACATGGAGCAGTCCGGCATCGGCCTGATGGCACTGCTGCCGCAGATCGCGCGCGCGGTGCGCATCCCGGTGATCGCCGCCGGCGGCATCATGGACGGCCGCGCCATCGCCGCGTCGCTGCTGCTCGGCGCCCAGGCCGCGCAGCTGGGCACCGCTTTCCTGTGCTGCCCGGAATCCGGCATTCCAGAGGTCTGGAAAGACGCGGTACGGAGCGCGCACGACGACAGCACCCGGTTGACCCGAGCCTTCTCCGGCCGCCACGCCCGCGGCGTGGTCAATGCCTATATGGAGAAGCTGCGCGGCGTGGAAAGCGAACTGCCGCCCTACCCGGTGCAGAACGCCCTGACCGGCGAACTGCGTCAGGCCGCCGCCCGCCAGGGCAGGGCCGACTACATGTCGTTGTGGGCCGGCCAGGGCGCCGGGATGGCGCGCACCCTGCCAGCGGCCGACCTGGTGCGCGTGCTGGCTGCCGAACTGGCCGCGGCCTGAGCCACGCGAGCGGCTTGCCGCCTTCCAGCCAGCAAGCAGGCCGGTAAGCCGCTTATCACCCTGCATCTCGACCCTATGCGATAAGTCATAAAAAACATTGCTTTAAGAACAGACCGCACGGTGGCACGGAACTTGTTGTGACCCTCACCACGCCCGCCGCAACGAAGCGGCGGACGCACGAAAGCAGGGGGGTACAACAATGACCGAAACCTTTTACGACGTACTGCGCCGCCAGGGTATTACCCGGCGCAGCTTCCTCAAATTCTGCAGCCTCACCGCCACCTCGCTCGGCCTGGGTTCGGCCGCTGCGCCGCAGATCGCCCATGCGCTGGAAACCAAGCCGCGCACCCCGGTGCTGTGGCTTCACGGGCTGGAATGCACCTGTTGCTCGGAATCCTTCATCCGCTCGGCGCACCCGCTGACCAAGGACGTGGTGCTGTCGATGCTGTCGCTCGACTACGACGACACCCTGATGGCCGCCGCCGGCCATCAGGCCGAGGCGATCCTCGACGAGATCCGCAAGAAGTACAAAGGCAACTACATCCTCGCGGTGGAAGGCAACCCGCCGCTCAACGAGGACGGCATGTTCGCCATCCAGGGCGGCCGCCCCTTCGTCGAAAAGCTGCGCGAGACCGCTGCCGACTGCAAGGCGATCATTTCCTGGGGCTCCTGCGCCTCCTGGGGCTGCGTGCAGGCCGCCAAGCCCAACCCGACCCGCGCCACGCCGGTGCACAAGGTCATCACCGACAAACCCATCGTCAAAGTGCCGGGCTGCCCGCCGATCGCCGAGGTGATGACGGCGGTGGTCACCTACATGCTGACCTTCGACAAGCTGCCGGAGCTGGACCGCATGGGCCGGCCGAAGATGTTCTACGGCCAGCGCATCCACGACAAGTGCTACCGCCGCCCCCACTTCGACGCCGGCCAGTTCGCCGAAGCCTGGGACGACGAGGGCTCGCGCAAGGGCTACTGCCTTTACAAGATGGGCTGCAAGGGCCCGACCACCTATAACGCCTGCTCCACCGTGCGCTGGAACGAGGGCGTGTCCTTCCCGATCCAGTCGGGCCACGGCTGCATCGGCTGCTCGGAAGACGGTTTCTGGGACAAGGGCGGTTTCTACGACCGCGTCACCGACATCAAGCAATTCGGCATCGAAGCCAACGCCGACAAGGTCGGCGCCACCGCCGCCGGGGTGGTCGGCGCGAGCGTGGCCGCGCATGCGGCCGTCACCGCGCTGGCGCGGGCGCGCAGCAAGACCGGCATCGACGTGAAGCAAGGGGAACAGTAATCATGGGCGTGTACGAGACTCAGGGCTTCAAGCTCGACAACACCGGCAAGCGCGTCGTCGTCGATCCGGTCACACGGATCGAGGGCCACATGCGCGTCGAGGTGAACCTCGACAGCAACAACGTGATCCGCAACGCGGTGTCCACCGGCACCATGTGGCGCGGCCTCGAAGTCATCCTCAAGGGCCGCGACCCGCGCGACGCCTGGGCCTTCACCGAGCGCATCTGCGGCGTGTGCACCGGCACCCACGCGCTGACCAGCGTGCGCGCGGTGGAAGACGCGCTCGGCATCGACATCCCGGAAAACGCCAACTCCATCCGCAACCTGATGCAGCTCACGCTGCAGGTGCACGACCACCTGGTGCACTTCTACCACCTGCATGCGCTCGACTGGGTGGACGTGGTCAGCGCGCTGAAGGCGGATCCGAAGAAGACCTCCGAACTCGCCCAAAGCATCTCCAGCTGGCCGAATTCCTCGCCCGGCTACTTCCGCGACATCCAGAACCGGCTGAAGAAGTTCGTCGAATCCGGCCAGCTCGGCCCCTTCATGAACGGCTACTGGGGCAACCCGGCCTACAAGCTGCCGCCGGAAGCCAACCTGATGGCGGTGACCCACTACCTGGAAGCGCTCGACTTCCAGAAGGACATCGTCAAGATCCACACCATCTTCGGCGGCAAGAACCCGCA
>JAMPXR010000539.1 GCA_023701085.1 Ramlibacter sp.
ATCAGCGGGTAGGTCAGGCCCAGCTCGCCATGCTGGTACGCCCCGGCCAGCGCGACGTAGTAGCCGATATGGATCACGACCGACGTGAGGATGAACGGCCAGGACGCGGCCGGCGGCCAGCCCACGACCAGCGCGATGGGCAGCGCCAGCAGCGAGCCCAGCAGGTGGATCACGGCCGTGTCCAGCGCCTTGTCGCTGCTGGACTTGACCAGCGCATTCCAACTGGCGTGCAGCAGCGCGCCGAACAGCACCGCCGCGACCACCGGCCAGGTGAGCGTCATCGCGCCCCGGTCTGGAGCGGCGTGAAGGAATGCGGCAGCGCGTTCATCGCGTCGATTAGAGCAGGGCCGCGTCGATTGTCAACATTCCGCACGATGGACACTCCGCGCGACGAAAATTGACATCGCGGAAAGCACGGCGTCAAATGAACCGGGTCGCGTGCGAGGGACCGTGGCGCTGGAGAACATGGCGATCGCCTCGGGCGAGCCGGCGATCAGGGTGCCCGACGATCGAACCACCATGAGCAAAGAGACCGTCCATCCCGCCCTCGCGGCGATCCGCAAGTCCGGCGTCGCCAAGGTCAAGGTGGCGTGCAGCGACATCGACGGCGTGCTGCGCGGCAAGTACCTGCACCGGGACAAGTTCGAGGGCGCGGCCGACGGCGGTTTCGGCTTCTGCGATGTGGTGTTCGGCTGGGACTGCGGCGACAACGTGTACGACAACGCCCGCGCCACCGGCTGGCAGCACGGCTTTCCCGACGCGCTGGCCCGGCTGGATCTGGACACGCACCGCCAGGTGCCGTGGGACGGCGGCGTGGACTTCTTCCTCGGCGAGTTCGTCAACGCCGACGGCAGCCCCTACCCGGTGTGCCCGCGCCAGACCTTCAGGCGCGTGCTGCGGCGCGCCGAGAAACTCGGTTTCCAGGTCATGGCCGGCATGGAGTACGAGTGGTTCAACTTCCGCGAGACGCCGCAGAGCTGGGCCGCCAAGAAGGGCGTGGCGCCGGAGACGCTCACGCCGGGCATGTTCGGCTATTCGCTGCTGCGCGCGAACCAGAACCGCGAATTCTTCAATGCGCTGATGGACGAGATGCGGGACTTCCGCGTGCCCATCGAGGGGCTGCACACCGAGACCGGCCCGGGCGTGTACGAAGCGGCGCTCGTCTTTACCGAGGCGCTGGAGCAGGCCGACCGCGCCATCCTGTTCAAGACCGGGGCCAAGGAGATCGCCGCGCGCTTCGGCATCATGCCCAGCTTCATGGCCAAGTGGAGCCAGCAGTACCCCGGTTGCAGCGGCCATGTGCACCAGAGCCTGTCGGACGGCAAGGCCAACCTGTTCTTCGACGCCGGCAGCGGCCGCAACATGAGCCCGTTGTTCGAAAGCTACCTGGCCGGACAGGTGGCGTGCCTGATGGAGTTCGCGCCCATGTTCTGGCCGACCATCAACAGCTACAAGCGGCTGGTGGACGGCTTCTGGGCGCCGGTCAAGCCGACCTGGGGCATGGACAACCGCACCGCCAGCTTCCGGGTGATCGCCGCCAGTGCGAAGGCCACGCGGCTGGAAACGCGCTGCCCGGGCGCCGACATCAATCCCTACCTGGCGATGGCCGCCCTGGTCGCCGCCGGCCTGCACGGCGTGGAAAAGGGCCTCAAGCTCACCGCGCCGCCGATCACCGGGACCAACCAGGGCGCCGAGAACATAGCGCGCGCGCCACGCACCCTGATCGAGACCACGCGCAATTTCAGCCATTCCGCCGTCGCCCGGGATTTCCTGGGCGATGCCTTCGTCGACCATTTCACGGCCACGCGGGAATGGGAGTGGCGCCAATGGCTCGATGGCGTCACCGACTGGGAGCTGAAGCGTTATCTTGAAATCATTTGAGGCGCGTCCCGAAGCGCGATCGAGCAACCGGAACCCCACATGAGCATCACGTCTTTTTCCTTTCCGACCCACATCCGCTTCGGGCCCGGCGTCCGCGCCGAGGTGGCGCAGCACCTGCTCGGCCGGGACCTGGCGCGCCCGCTCATCGTCACGGACCAGCGGCTCGCGCAGCTGCCCGTGCTGGCGGAATTTCGCGGGCGCCTGGCCGGGCTGGACAGCGCGGTGTTCCGCGGGGTGTTCGGCAACCCGACGGCCAGCCAGGTGATGGATGGCGCGGCGGCGTTCAAGGCGCACCGGGCCGACTGCGTGATCGGCTTCGGTGGCGGCGCCGCGCTGGACGTGGCCAAGGTGGTCGGTCTGGCCGCCACGCACGAGGGCGACATTCTCGAATACGCATGGGACCACCCGCAGGTGCGCGCGATCGACGGGCCGCTGCCCTACTTCGTCGCCCTGCCCACGACTTCGGGCACGGGCTCGGAAGTGGGACGCTCGTCGGTGGTGAGCGAAAACGAGACGCGCCTCAAGCGCGTGATCTTCAGCCCGCAGATCCTCGCCAGGGCGGTGTTCTCCGACCCCGAGTTGACGCTGGACCTGCCGCCCCAGGTCACGGCCGCCACCGGCATGGACGCGCTGACGCACAACATCGAGAGCTACCTGTCGCCGGCC
>JAMPXR010000540.1 GCA_023701085.1 Ramlibacter sp.
AGGGTTTCGACCGGCACGGCCTGTCGGTCAAGCACGGCTGGGGCATGACCGAGCTGTCGCCCGTGGGCACGCTCTCCTGGCTCAAGCCCGGGCACGCGGCGGCTCCGCTCGAAGAGCAGCAACGCGTGCGGGCCCTGCAGGGGCTGGCCTTGCCGCTGGTGGAGCTGCGAGTGATGGCCGAAGGCGGTCCACAGCCCTGGGACGGCGCCTCGCAGGGCGAGCTGCAGGTGCGCGG
Source organism: Ramlibacter sp. (assembly GCA_023701085.1). Classification (GTDB taxonomy): domain Bacteria; phylum Pseudomonadota; class Gammaproteobacteria; order Burkholderiales; family Burkholderiaceae_C; genus Ramlibacter. The sequence continues at coordinate 236 of JAMPXR010000540.1, forward strand.
CCCCTGGGTCACGGGCGGGTACCACGACATTCCCGCGTCCGAGGCCTTTGTCACCCGCGACGGCTGGTTTCGTACCGGCGACGTGGCGACCATCGACGCGCAAGGCTATATGCGCATCGCCGACCGCGTGAAGGACCTGATCAAGTCAGGCGGCGAATGGATCAGTTCGGTGGACCTGGAGAACACCATCATGGGGCACCCCGCCGTGGCGGAAGCCGCGGTCGTGGCCGTTGCCCATCCGCGCTGGGGCGAGCGGCCGCTGGCCGCGGTCGTGCGCAAGCCCGGGGCGCAGGTCGACGAGGGGGAGCTGAAGGCGCATGTGGCCTCGCACTTCGCCAAGTGGCAGGTCCCGGACGACTGGGTCTTCGTCGACGCCATCCCCAGGACTTCGACCGGCAAATTCCAGAAGCTGCGGCTGCGCGAGCAGTTCGCCGGCTGGGTCTCCAAGACGCCGTCCTGACGCGCACGGGCGACGACGCACCATGGCATTGAGCGCGCCCGGGCGCCGCCCCTACTTGCGCACGCTGCTGCTGCGACGCACCGAGTGGATGGAGTCGCGCGTGCTCGAGGCCGCCAGCCGCAACGGCTATGAGGCGGTCACACCGGCCATGAACCGCCTGTTCGGCCTCATGCGATCACGGCCCGTGGGGCTGAGCGATCTGGCGCGCCGTCTGGGCGTGTCGCGGCAGGCGGTCCATGAAGTCGTCCGCCAGGCCGAGAGCCTGGGACTGGTCGAGCTGTTCGCAAGCGAACGGGACGCCCGGGTCAAGCTGGTGCGTTTCACCCAGGCCGGCTGGGCCATGTCGGATTGCGCCGCGCGCGAGCTGCACGCGATCGAACGCTCGCTGGCCGAGGTCATCGGCGAGCGCGATCTCGAGACCCTTCGCCGCATCCTGAGCCGCGCATGGTCGCACGAAGAGGCGCCGCCGCCCGCCGCGCCCGGCGCGGCGAGGCAGCGGTAAGACCTGCCCTGCTGGCGGCCGCTGCCGCGGCGGTGAAGCCAAGGCTCGGCCTGCAGGGGCGGCGTGGCTGCGCTCGCCGCAAACGCCCACCGATGCCGTGGGTATTTCGCCCCCCGGGCAGCCACGATTAACATTAACCGATCGGTCGGACCGCGATTTGCCCCACTGAAAAACTGGGAAAATGCGCGCTTTACCTGCCGCGCAGCGACCACCATGATCCGCACCCTGCTGAAGTCCAAGATCCATCGCGCCACCGTGACCCATTGCGAGCTGCACTATGAGGGCTCGTGCGCGATCGACGAGAACCTGCTGGATGCCGCCAACATCTGCGAGAACGAGCAGGTGCACATCTGGAACATCGACAACGGCGAGCGCTTCGTCACGTACGCCATCCGGGGCGCGCGCGGCTCGGGGATGATTTCGGTCAACGGCTCGGCGGCACGGCGCGCCGCGGTGGGGGACCTGATCATCATCGCCTCGTTCGCGCAGGTGGCCGAGGAGCGGGTGGCCGCCTTCAAGCCGAAGCTGGTGTTCGTCGACACGCACAACCGGCAGAACGCGGCACGCGACCACGTGCCGGTGCAGCAGCGCTGAAGTCCATGGCCGCCGCACAGGAGGCGCGCAAGCCGGTGACGCTGCACCGGCTGAGGCAGATGCACGCAGCAGGCGAGAAGATCGCCATGCTGACCTGCTACGACGCGACTTTCGCGCAGCTGCTGGATGAAGCCGGTGTGGACTGCCTGCTGGTGGGCGATTCGCTGGGCATGGTGCTGCAGGGTCGGGCGAGCACCGTCGCGGTGACGCTGGCCGACATGGTGTATCACACGCAATGCGTGGCGCGCGGCAAGCGCACGGCCTGGCTGATCGGCGACCTTCCATTCGGCAGCTACCAGGCCTCGAAGGAGCAGGCGCTGGCCAGCGCGGCGGCGCTGATGCGCGCCGGCGCCCAGATGGTCAAGCTCGAAGGCGGCGGCTGGACGGCGCCAACCGTGCGCTTCCTGGTCGAGCGCGGCGTTCCCGTCTGCGCCCACCTCGGGCTCACGCCGCAATCGGTGCACGCGCTGGGCGGCTGGCGCGTGCAGGGCCGCGACGACGCGGCGGCCGAGCTGTTGCGCCAGCATGCGCAGGAACTGGCGGAGGCGGGCGCGGCGATGCTGGTGCTGGAACTGGTCCCCGCGGCGCTGGCCGGGCGGATCGCGGGCGAGCTTGCGATTCCCGTCATCGGCATCGGCGCCGGCCCGCAGTGCGGCGGCCAGGTGCTGGTGCTGCACGACATGCTGGGGCTGCATCCCGGCAGGCCCGCGCGCTTCGTGCGCAACTTCATGGAA
>JAMPXR010000541.1 GCA_023701085.1 Ramlibacter sp.
ATGCGCACCGCGCTGCTGGAGACCGTGGTGGAAGGCATCAACACCAACATCGCCCTGCACCGGGAATTGATGGTGGACGCCAAGTTCATGGCCGGCGGCACCAACATCCACTACCTGGAAGAGTGGCTGTCGCATCACGAGCGCTAAGCCGCGCCTGGGTGCCGCTGCGACCATGTTCGAACTCGGCCTGCTGTGCCCGGAGGACCGCGTCGAGGCCATCAGCGAGGCGCTGGAGGCGCTGGACGCCCTGAGCGTCGCCATCGAGGATGCCGACGCGCAGACCGACGCGGAGCAGGCGCTGTTCGGCGAGCCGGGGCTGCCCGCGGCCCGGGAAGGCTGGCAGCGCTCGCGCATCCTGGCGCTGTTTGGCGACGAGGCCCAGGCGCTGGAAGCATCGCGCCTGCTGGCGGCCCAGGACTTCTTCGAAGGGTGCGAGCTGCTGGGAGTTTCGCGTGTGCCCGACCAGGACTGGGTGCGCCTGACGCAATCGCAGTTCGCGCCGGTCGAAATCACGCCTGAATTCTGGATCGTCCCGACCTGGCACGAGCCGCCCTCGCAGGCGCGCCAGATCATCCGGCTCGACCCCGGACTGGCTTTCGGCACCGGCACCCACCCCACGACCCGGATGTGCCTGCGCTGGATCGCGGCGCATCCACCGCTGGCGCGCCGCGTGCTCGATTACGGCTGCGGTTCCGGCATCCTCGCCATCGCCGCGGCGCGATACGGCGCGGCGCGGGTGGACGCGGTGGACATCGATCCGGCAGCGGTCGCATCGGCCCTGGCCAACGCGCGGCTCAACGGCGTGCAAGTCGATGCCGGCCTGCCGGAACTGGCGCGCGGCCCCTACGATCTCGTGCTGGCGAACATCCTGGCCATGCCGCTGAAGCTGCTGGCGCCCTTGCTGTGTTCGCAGGTGGCGCCCGGCGGCTTCCTCGTGTTGGCCGGCATCCTGGAGCGCCAGACGGACGAATTGATCGCCGCCTACGCGCCGCACGCCCGGCTCGAGGTGAGCGATGCGCAGGACGGCTGGGTGCTGATGACGGCGGCGTTCTAGCGCGTCCCGGCGAACTGCTGCGGCGGCGGGCTGCTGGCTACAATTCCCCGCTGATGAGCCTGATCACGCGCTGCCCCGCTTGCGGGACCCTGTTCAAAGTCGTCCCCGACCAGCTCAGGATCTCGGAGGGCTGGGTGCGCTGCGGGCACTGCGCCGACGTGTTCGACGCCGCGGCGCATCTGCAGCGCGAGGCGCCGGCCCCTGAAGGCGGGGAGCCTGCCGATGTGGCGCCGCCCAAGGCGCGCGCCGCACCCGCCCAGGCGCCGGACGGCGGCGCCGACTCCGAAGCTTTCCCTTCGTCGCTCACCACCGAAATAGACGAAGCCGATACGGTGGGGGATCCGGATTCGGAGCAGATCGACGCCGAGGCGCAGGCACTGATGGAGCACCCGCTCGACCGGCCGTTCGAGCTGCGCCGGCGCGACGATGGTAAGGTGGAGGCGCCCACCTCGCCGGGACGCGGCAGGGCCCGGGACGACGACGACGATCCGGACAGCCTTTTCGACCCGGAAGGCGACCCCGCGCTGCGCGACGTCTCGTTCGTGCGCAAGCCCGCGCGAACGGCGTCGTGGAACCGGCCCGGGATGCGCGCGGCGATGCTGGTCACGGCGTTCGCGCTGGCGATCCTGCTGGCGTTGCAGATCGCGTTGTACGACCGGGACCGCCTGGCCGCGGCGGCGCCGGCGCTGCGGCCGTGGCTGGCGCGGCTGTGCCAGCAGCTGAACTGCCGTATCGGGCCGCCGCGCCATATCGACGCGATCGCCATCGACAGCTCCTCATTCAACAAGTTGCCGGGCGACGCCTATCGACTGAACGTGACACTGAAGAACCAGGCCGCCATCGACGTGGCCATGCCGGCGCTGGAGCTCACGCTCACGGACGGACAGGACCAGGCGGTGGTGCGGCGCGTGCTGGAGCCCGCCGACCTCGGGCCGGGCGCCGGCGTGATCGCGGCCGCGTCCGAATGGTCCGGCTCGCTGTCCCTGGCCGTTTCCGCCAACGGCGCGGGTGCCCGCATCGCGGGCTACCGGCTGCTGGCCTTCTATCCCTGAAACCTCGACTCGCACACCCATGGCAGCAGTGATTTGTGGCTCCCTCGCCTTCGACACCATCATGACTTTCGAGGGACGCTTTGCCGAGCAGATCCTGCCGCACCAGTTGCACATCCTGAACGTCTCGTTCCTGGTGCCGGGCCTGCGGCGCGACTTCGGCGGCTGTGCCGGCAACATCGCCTACGCGCTCAAGCTGCTGGGCGGCCAGCCGCTGCCGATGGCGACGGTGGGCAGTGACGGCTACGGCTATGTGGCGCGGATGCACAACCTGGGGATCAGCACCGAGTTCATCCGCGAGGTGGACGAGACCTACACCGCGCAGGCCATGATCATGACCGACCGCGACAACAACCAGATCACCGCGTTCCATCCGGGCGCCATGATGCACGCCCACGTCACGCGCATCGAGGCGCGGCC
>JAMPXR010000542.1 GCA_023701085.1 Ramlibacter sp.
GGCCTGAATCTTGACGGATGTCAAAGAAAGCGCCAGCCGCGCGTCCTCTGCGGGAGTGGAAGGCATTGTCCTACACCGGCCGCGCCGCGGCGGTGAAACACTGGGTCAAAAGAAGAAGGTACCCGGCATGGAACCTGTTGTGATCGACGGCGGCACACTGGCCGATGCGGAATTTGCCGCTGCGCGCGAGACCGATTCCGATATTTCCGGCGATACCGATGCCCTCGCGGTCTACCTGCGCGAGATCCGGCGCGCCGGCCTTTTCACGCCGGAGCAGGAGTTCGAGACCGCCACCCTGGCGCGGGCCGGCGAGTTCGCCTCGCGCCAATCCATGATCGAGCACAACCTGCGCCTGGTGGTCAGCATTGCCAAAGGCTATGTCGGCCGCGGCGTGCCCCTGTCCGACCTGATCCAGGAGGGCAATCTCGGCCTGATGCACGCGATCGACAAGTTTGAGCCGGAGCGCGGCTTTCGCTTCTCCACCTATGCGAGCTGGTGGGTCCGCCAGTCCGTGGAGCGGGCGGTGATGAACCAGGGGCGCGTGATCCGGCTGCCGGTGCACGTGGTGCGGGACCTGCGCCAGGTGCTGCGGGCCCGCCGCACGCTGGAGAACGATCCGTCCTTCGCCGCGGCGCGCAACGGCTTCGAAGGCGAGGGCGTGGGCGTCAGGGACGTGGCCGCGTCGCTGGGCCGCGGCGTGCAGGAGGTGTCGAAGCTGCTGGCGATGGCCGAGACGCCGAAGTCCCTGGACGCCGCGCTGGATCATTCCGACGAGGAACACACGCTGGGCGACTCCATCGCCGACGAACTGACGCCCGATCCGGCCTGCGTCACGCAGGACCACGAGATCGAGCGGATGCTGGACGACTGTTTCGAACACCTGGCCCCGCGTGAGCGCCAGGTGCTCGACGGCAGGTTCGGGCTGCACGACAGCGAGCCGGAAACCCTGGAGGTCCTGAGCGAACGGCTGGGCCTCACGCGCGAGCGCGTGCGCCAGATTCAGAACGAGGCGCTGCTCAAGCTCAAGGGCCGCATGTTCCGCGACGGCCTGACCCGGCAGGCCGTCTTCTAAGGCGCCGAGAAGACCGCGCGGCGTGGCGGCGCAAACCGCATGGCGCGCGGGTTCTTCCCGGCCGCTGCTATTGCGGATTTGGCGGCGGCGGGCTCAGAATCGCGCCTGCACCCCTGAAGCCGACCCGAGGAACGCCATGATCGTCGAGAGAATCTGGACCGCCAACGCGCTGCGCAATTTCAACTACCTGGTGGCCTGCCCGGACACCGGGGAGGCCTTGGCCATCGACCCGTTGGACCATGAGAAAACGCTGGCCACGGCGCGTGTGAAGGGCTGGCAGATCACGCAGATCCTGAACACCCATGAACACCATGACCACACCGGCGGCAATGCCGCCGTGGTCGCGGCCACCGGCGCCAAGGTGATCGCGCACCATCGTGCCGCGCGGCTGATCCCGGGCGTGGACCGCGGCGTGCAGGCCGGTGACGTCATCAAGGTCGGCAAACGCGTGGAACTCGAGTGCATGGACACGCCCGGCCACACCATGTGCCACATCTGCCTGCGCTCGCACACCGACCAGCCGGCCCTGTTTTCGGGCGATACGCTGTTCAACGCGGGCGCCGGCAACGTGCACCACGGCGGCAACGTGGAGGCGCTGTACGCCACCTTCGTGGATCAGCTGGGCCGGCTTCCCGACAACACGGTCGTGTACCCCGGACACGACTACATCGAAAACAACCTGCGCTTCACGCTGGCGCGCGAGCCGGGCAACGAGGCGGCCCAGGCGCTGCTGCCGCGGGTGGCGGGGCACGATCCGGCCACCTCGGCCGTCACCACCCTCGCCGACGAAAAGCGCATCAATACCTTCATGCGCCTGGGCAGCCCCGCAGTCATTGCCCGGCTGCGCGAGGACTTCCCGGACCTGCCCGAGCAGCCCGACGCCCAGACCGTGTTCAGGAAGCTGCGGGAACTGCGCAACACGTGGTGACCCGCGGTGTGGCTCGGGCACCGCGCCCTTCGCGCTTGCTCCGGATAGGGCGCGCCGCAACGGACTTTTGGACTCCCGGCAGCCCGGCGTTGGCCGGCGCGATGCTCCATCCCGCCAATTGACAAGCGGCGAATGCGTGCAATACGCTCCAACCATGGCGTCCCCCATCCCATCCGCGCAACTGCCCGCGACCGCGCTGACGGCGGCCCGGCTGGCCGAGGCCGCGCGCTATACCTTGCTTAGACGGCTGGCGCCGTCGATGCGGCACCATCTCGTGGTGAACCTGCAGCCGATCGGGATGGTGTACGAAGTGATGGAGCGCCGGCTCGCCGCGCCGCAGCCCGATCTGGCCGAAATCCATCAGAGCGCCGGCAAGATCAACGGCTTCGCGCGGGCGGCGCTCGATTCATGCCTTGACGTCGTCAGCTGGCTGGCGCCCGAGCCCGGCGCGGTGACCACGGTGGAGGAAGGGGTGCGCGAATGCCGCGGCTTGCTGGCGACCAGCCTGGCATTTCGGGGTTAC
>JAMPXR010000032.1 GCA_023701085.1 Ramlibacter sp.
CCGCTGCAGCAGTGGAACGGGCTGCTGTTCGAAGGCGGGCCGGGCAGCGTCGACGTGCAGGCCGACCTGGCGGGCATGGGGCCGCGCGCCGACCTCGATTTCACCGGCATGGTGCTGGATCGCGTGGTGATGCACGAGTGCAACTACAACTGGAAGACCTTCATCGAGGTTTACCTGGAGGACTACCACGTGGGCCCGTTCCATCCCGGGCTGGGCAATATGGTCACCTGCGACGACCTGCGCTGGGAGTTCAAGCAAAACTATTCGGTGCAGACCGTCGGCGTGGCGAACCGGCTGGGCCGGGCCGGCAGCCCGGTGTACGAGCGCTGGCAGAACGCGCTGCTGCGGTACCGCGAGGGCCGGCAGCCCAAGTACGGGGCGATCTGGCTCACCTATTACCCGCACATCATGGTGGAGTGGTATCCGCACGTGCTCACGGTTTCCACCCTGCATCCCGACGGGCCGCAGAAGACCATGAACATGGTGGAGTTCTACTACCCGGAGGAAATCTGGGCCTTCGAGCGCGAATTCGTCGAGGCCCAGCAGGCGGCCTACATGGAAACCTGCGTGGAGGACGACGAGATCGCCGAGCGCATGGACGCGGGCCGCCTCGCCCTGATGCGGCGCGGCGACAACGAGGTCGGCCCCTACCAGAGCCCGATGGAAGACGGCATGCAGCACTTCCACGAGTGGTACCGCGAGCGGATCGGGGCGCACGGCGCCCCGCGCGTTGCGGCATAGGACCCCTCGGCCATTTCCTGCCGCACGGACAAGACCAGGGCCCGCCTTGCAAGCGCTGTGGATGATCCTGGCCTCGTTCTTCTTCGCCACCATGGCGGTGTGCGTGAAGGTAGCCTCGGCCTGGTTCAGCAGCTTCGAGCAGGTGTTCTATCGCGGCGTGCTGGGCATGTTCTTCATGTGGCTGCTGGCGCGCAGCCAGGGCGTGTCGCTGGCCACCCGCTACCCCGGCATGCACGCCTGGCGCAACATCGTGGGCGTGCTGTCGCTGGGGGCCTGGTTTTACGCGCTGGCCGAGCTGCCGCTGGCCACGGCCCTGACGCTGAACTACATGAGCAGCGTCTGGATCGCGGCCTTCCTGGTCGGCGGCGCGGTGTTCGCCTGGAATCCCCGCGGCGGCGCTTCGCCGCTGCGCCAGGGGCCCCTGCTGCTGACAGTGCTCTGCGGCTTCGCCGGTGTCGTGATGATCCTGCGCCCGACGATCGACCAGCAGCAGCAGTTTGCCGGCCTGGTCGGCCTGCTTTCGGGGATCGCGGCTGCGTTCGCCTTCCTGCAGGTGATCGCGCTGGGCAAGCTGGGCGAGCCCGACGTGCGCACGGTGTTCTATTTCGGGATGGGTTCGGCCATCGCCGGCGGCGCGGCCATGGCGGTGACGGGCGTGTCGCCCTGGGACTGGCAGCACGCCGCCTGGCTGCTGGCCGTGGGCCTGCTGGGCACGCTGGGCCAGCTCTGCATGACGCGCGCCTACGCACGGGGCGCCACGCTGGTCGCCGCCAGCCTGCAGTATTTCGGCATCGTCTTCGGCGCGATCTACAGCCTGACGCTGTTCGGGGACCGGATCGCGCCTTCGGGATGGGCCGGCATGGCGCTGATTACCGCCAGCGGCGTCGCGGCGACGGTGCTGCGCGCGCGCGCGGCGCCCAACGCGCCCGCCGAGCCGCATTGATTTCCCGCGGGAAAGGACGCGGGGCCGGCAAAGGCTCATAATTTCCGCGATGTACCGCACCCTCGTATCCGTCGACGAACTCAAGGCGCTGCAGTCCGGCGGCGCGCCCTTGATGGTCTTCGACTGCAGCTTCGACCTGAGCAACCCCGCCGCGGGCGAGGCGCAATACCGCGAGGCCCACATCCCGGGCGCGGTCTACGCGAACCTGGACACCGCCCTGAGCGACCAGGGCGTGATCGGCCCCGACGGCGCGCACCGTCCGCATCCCGACGCCGCTTCGGGCGGCCGCCATCCCCTGCCCAGCCGCGAGAAGTTCGCCATGTGGCTGTCCGGCGTCGGCTTCAGCAACGAGATGCAAGCCGTGGTCTGCGACCGCAACGGCATGACCTACTGCGGGCGGCTGTGGTGGATGCTCAAGTGGGCCGGCCACGAGGCCGCCGCCGTGCTCGACGGTGGCCTGCAGGCGTGGCAGGCCGCCGGCGGGCCGCTGACCGATCGCGAAGAAACATCCCGCTTCCAGTCCAACTTCAAGCTCGGACCCGAGCTGCGTGCGCTGGTGGGCACACGCACCGTCGAAAGCCGGCTGGGCTCGCCGGCGCAGACATTGGTGGACGCGCGGGCGGCGCCCAGGTTCAGAGGCGAGGTCGAGCCCTTGGACCCGGTGGCGGGACACATCCCGGGCGCGCTGAACCGGCCGTCCAGCCAGAACCTCGCGCCCGACGGCAGGCTCAAGCCGCCGGCGCAGCTGAGGAGCGAGTTCGAACAGCTGCTGGCCGGCCGCGACCCGGCGACGGTGGTGCATCACTGCGGCAGCGGCGTCAGCGCGCTGCCCAACATGATCGCCATGGACCATGCGGGGCTGGGCCCCACGTCGCTCTATGCCGGAAGCTGGAGCGAGTGGTGCAGCGACCCCAGGCGGCCGGTCGAGAAAGCTTGACCTCGACCGGAACCTGAGCGGCCCGCCGCCTCGGCATCCGCCGTCCGATCAGCCCCGGCGCCGCTTGCGCGAGCGCCGCTCGTAGGCCGCCATCATCGGAGTGACCGAAATGCCGTGCACGAGGATGGACGCCACCACGGTCGCCAGCGTGAGCCCGGTCAGCGGGCCGCCCAGTTCCGCCGGCAGGCCGTGGTTGATGGCGTACATCAGGTAGTACAGGGAGCCCACGCCGCGAATGCCGAACCATCCGATCAGCCAGCGCTGGCCCTTCGAGCTGGGCGAGCGCGCCAGTCCCAGCGCCACCGCCGCCGGCCGGATGACCAGCAGCAGCAGCGGCACGAACCACCAGCCCGCGCCCGTCCACTGCACGGTCCACAGCAGGGCGCCGATGGTGATCACCACGGCCGCCTCGCCGATACGTTCGAGCTGCTCGTTGAAGCTGAGCACGGCCTGCGCCATGAAGGCGGGCGCGTGCCGCGGGTCCACGGCCACCGCCTCGGCGACCGTCTTGTCGGGGTTGACGCGCGCCGTGTCCACCGCGCGCTGGCTGGCCGCGCCGCCCGGCTGCGACTGCACGAGCTGGCGCAGCGCCACGCCCGCCGCGAACACCGCGAGGAATCCATAGGCGTGCAGCAGCTGGGCCACGCCATAGGACAGCGCGATCAGGCCCATGGCCAGGAAATCGTCCAGCCCCACCGCCTCCTTGTGCTCGCGCCGCAGGTACAGCACCAGCCGTCCCACGGCCACGCCCAGCAGCGCGCCGATCGCGGGTCCGGCGAGCGATGCCCACAGGACGTCGAACGCCACCCAGCGCCAGCCGTGGTCCCCCAGCTCATGCAAACCCAGCAGGCCCAGGCCCAGCATCACGAACGGAAACGCCGTCCCGTCGTTCAGCCCGCCTTCGCCCGTCAGGGCAAAGCGCAGCCGGTCGCGGTCCCCCGGATGCTGGACCTGCACCTCGGATGCCAGCACCGGGTCGGTCGGCGCCAGCACGGCGCCCAGCAGGATGCACGCGCCCACGGGCCAGTCCAGCAGCAGGTAGGCAGCGCCTGCCACCAGCGCCACCGTGATCACCATGGACGTCAAGGCCAGGCGCAGCGGCAGCAGCCAGCGCCGGTCGCGCAGGCCGGGACTGAGCTTGAGCCCGGCGGTGAACAGCGACACCAGCACCACGACCTCCGCCAGGCGCTCCAGCAGCACCGTGTCGAGGCGGTAATCGGGTGACAGCAGATCCAGGCCGAAAGGTCCGACGGCCAGGCCCACCAGCAGGTAGAGCATCGCATTGGACACGGGCAGGCGCGCCAGCACCGTGCCACCCAGCGCCAGGGCGACGAACAGCACGCCTATCAGTACGGACCAGATGGCGAAGTCCATGCAATCATTTGTCGAGATTTATCCTGCCGCCCCAAAGGCGCGACCGCAGATCCGCCGCGCCAGCCCCGCCGCCAACGGCGCCCCCGGGCTCCTACAGGCAGGCCAGCGCGCCTTCGACGGCCTCGCGGAAGACGGGGAACTTGTGCAGGTCGTTGTGGCCGCCGCCCTCGATGCGCAGCAGTTGCGCCTTGGGCACGGCGCTGCGCAGCGCTTCGCTGTGATGGATGCCGATCAGTTCGTCCTTGTCGCCGTGAATCAGCACCAGCGGCCCGCGCAGCCGCGCCGCATGCTCCAGGGTGTGCAGCGGATAGCGCAGCACCTGCCGCGGCACCCAGGGGTAGAGTTCGTCCGCCAGCGCGCGACCGCTGCTGTAGGGCGATACCAGCAGCGTGAGGTCGGGGGTGCGCCCCGCGCCGCACAGCTCGGCCGCCAGCCCCGCGGCCAGCCCGGTCCCCAGCGACTGCCCGCAGATCACGACCCGCTTGCCCTGGTAGCGATCCGCGAACACCGCCCAGACGGCCCGCACGTCGGCGCGCAACTGCTCTTCGCTTTCGATGCGGCCGCTGCTCTTGCCGTAGCCGCGATAGTCGAACGCCACGAGGTCGAAATTGAACTGCCGGAACGCGTCGAGTTCGGTCAGGCAGTCCGTGAGGTTGCCCGAATTGCCGTGCAGGAAGAACAGCACGCCGCGCGGCTGCGGCAGGCGCAATTGCACCGCCGACAAGCGCGCGCCCGTCACCTCGATCCACGACTCGTGCACGTCGGGAGCGGTCGCCAGCGCCCAGTCGGGCGGCAGGGTGGTGGGCTCGAACAGCAGCCTTTCCTGGCGCAGCCACAGCCAGCCGATGGCCGCGGTGTAGAGCGCGCCGGCCGCCGCCAGCACGCCCAGGGAAAGCATCGCGTAGGCGGCGTTTCTGTTGCGGATCATGTCGCTTTCTTCATTTCGTCCGCTTGACATGCTGCGCCCGCGCCTGCCTCTGCCGTGTAGGAACTCGTCGGCCCGTCGCGTAGGAACCATGCGCCGCGCGCTGTAGAACGCCGTTCATCGGCGATCCGGCCGCGCCATCCTGGCGCGCGACAATCATCCCTTCCGTTTTCCTTACCGACTGCGAAGCATCCCATGAGCCCACCTACAGATTCCTTCCCGGCCTACCTCATCTCGAACTCGCCGTCCGGCGTCAGCGCCGCTTTCACCGATCTGTCCGATGCCGACCTGGACCCGGGCGAGGTGACCGTGCGGGTGCAGTACACCAGCGTCAACTTCAAGGACGCGCTGGCCGCCACGGGCAAGGGCAAGATCATCCGCCGCTTTCCCTGCGTGGGCGGCATCGACGCGGCGGGCGTGGTGGAAGCGTCCGGCGATCCGCGTTTCAAGCCCGGCGACGGCGTCGTCGTCCACAGCCATGGCTTCGGTGTCTCGCACCACGGCGGCTATGCGGCCAGGGCGCGCGTGCCGGCCGACTGGGTGAACCACCTGCCGCCGGGCATGAGCGCGCTCGAGGCGGTCACGCTCGGGGTGGCCGGCTACACGGCGGCCCTGGCGGTGGACCTGATGGAGTTGAACGGACTGGCGCCGGACAAGGGCAGGATCCTGGTCAATGGCGCCACCGGCGGCGTCGCCAGCGTGAGCATCGACCTGCTGGCGCAACGCGGCTACCAGGTGGTGGCGGTGACCGGCAAGCCGTCCGAGGCGCAATACCTGCGAAGCCTGGGAGCCAGCGAAGTGATCGCCAGCGCGGACCTGCCCGCCGGCGCCAAGCCGCTGGAGCCGGCGCTGTGGCAGGGCGCCGTGGACTCGCTCGGCGGCGCGCCGCTGGGCGCCTTGATTCGCAGCATGCAGCGCGAAGGCGTGGTGGCCAGCATCGGCAACGCGGCCGGACTGGACTTCAGCACCAGCGTGATGCCCTTCATCCTGCGCGGCGTGCGCCTGATCGGCGTCAACTCGGACAACGAGCCGGCCCAGCGCGAGCATGTCTGGAAGCGGCTGGGAACCGACCTGCGCCCGCGCCACCTGGCGCGCATCGCCCGCGTGCTGCCCTGGGCGCAGCTGCCGGCGGCCATCGACGCGGTCGCCGCCGGGCAAGCGCGCGGGCGCACCGTGATCGACCTGGGCGCTGCCGGCTGAGCCAGGACTACTGTCGTGTAGGACAACATCCAATTTTGCGGACCGCACAGCCACGAGCATCTCCACAACAACATAATTCAGCGACTTGTTGCCTCATCCGTGTTCTTTCACAGGAGTTGTCATGGAAACGCAATCGCAGGAAACCCAGCCCGTCCGAGCCAAGCGCGGTTTCGCCGCCATGGACCGCGAGCGCCAACGCGAGATCGCGGCGATGGGCGGCCGCTCGGCCCACGCCAGCGGCCACGCGCACGAATTCACGACGGAAGAAGCCCGTGCCGCCGGCAAGAAGCGGCACCAGCGCAAGAGCGAAATGAATTCCCCGTCGGCCTGACGGCTCCGGCGCGGCGAGCGGGTCCGCCAACGCGCTCACCCGCTGCGCCGCAGCCTATCCCCTTCCCGACTCGAGGTAGAGCTCTCTCAGGCGCTTCCTCTGCGCGTCTCCCAGCGCAAGTCCCTCGCGGAAGTACCCCTCCAGCCCGCCATAGCCCCGGTCCACGGCGTCGAACGCGGCGTCCAGGAATTCCGGCTGCACCCGCCGCAATATCGACACGACCTCGGGCGCCAGCACGCGGTGCGCTTCGGCGCGCGGCTGCAGGCGCTCGTTGGTGAGCAGGTAGTCGCGCATCACGTCCCCGGCCGATACGCCCAGGCTGCGCAGGACCAGCGCGGCGGCGAAGCCGGTGCGGTCCTTGCCGGCGGTGCAATGGAACACCACTGGCTCCTCGGCGTCGAGCAGGTGTCCGAACAACTGCGCGAAACGGTGCGTGCTGCCGTGCACGAAGCCGCGATAAGTTTCCTGCATCAACGCCACCACATCCGCCGGCGACAGCCGCCCGCCCGCGGCAATGAGCTCGTTCAGTTTCTGCACGATGGTGGGCTCGATCGGCAGCGAATGCACGGTCGCGTTGCGCAGCGCGCAGGGCGCCGCCGCCCGTTCGGCGACGCCGCGCAGGTCGCAGACCCGGGGAGCGTCCAGGGTCAGCGCCGCGAACTCGTCGTCGGTGAGGGCCGCCAGGTGGTCCGAGCGGAACAGCCGGCCACGGCGTACCCGCAGCCCGCCGCTGGCGGCATAGCCGCCGATGTCCCGGAAATTTGGCGCGTGAGGCAGTTCGATCATGGGGGGGCGAGCGGGCGACGCCCGCGGGGGGGGCTCAATCCGGGTCGCTGTACTTCCTGCTGCTGCCGCGAGCGCGCGACACCGGATATTTCGACGCATTCAGTTCGAGCTTGCGCCGCGCCGCGGCGACCAGGTCGACCTGGAGCCGGTCCGCCAACTGCAGCAGGTAGAGCAACACATCCGCCATCTCGTGACTGACCGCGACCCGCTTGTCGGGCGGCAGGCTGCGGCTTTGCTCCTCGGTCAGCCACTGGAAGTGCTCCAGCAGTTCCGCCGCTTCGACCGTGAGGGCGGCCGCGAGATTCTTGGGCGAATGGAACTGTTCCCAATCGCGCTCCGCGGCAAAGATTCGCAATGCCTTGCTCAGGGATTCGAGCGCTGCGTCCATTCGGTCCTCGGGTTGCCCCCGCATTGTGCCCGCCGCGCGGCGCGGCCGTGAAAATGCCCGGGCCGCTCGCACGACCCGGGCATCTGGCGCTGCTCGGAAAAAGGGATCGCCCGCCTATTTGCTGCTGCCCGAGGAGCTCTTCTCGCCCCTCGTGCTGCTGCGCTTGCTCCCGGCGCCGCCGGCGCGTTCGCTCTTGGCCTTGCTGCCGGGCGAGCCGGCCTTGGCGCCCTTGCCGGCCGCCTGGGCGCGGCTGCCGCTCTTGCCTGTCGAAGTCGAGGATTTCGAATTGCGCGCTGCCATAGATCAATCTCCTTTAGGTATGTCGCGGCCGGCGCGGGCCGCAGCCAGCCACAGGGAGACTCTAGAAGTGACCGCCGCAGTTTCTGTCGGCCCTGTTCGCGCGTCGATGTAGGACAGGTCTTGTGCACCCTTCACGCGCCGCCCGAACGCGCACCGCCCGTTCGGGGCCGCCGCGGAACCGGCTTTGCCGGGCCGCTGGCGGCGCCCCCTCGAGGGGGAGCGCCGCAGGCGCATCGGGGGTGGTCTTTCAGCGCCACGCGGCGCGGGCCCGGTCACGCACCTGAAGCACGGGCGCCGCGGCCGGCCCGTCCCCGACCGAAGCGTCGCGGGCCACCGCCGGCCAGGTGATGCGATCGAACATGCCAGCCGCGGCTTCGCCGATGAAGCGGCTGCGCCCGGCATAGACGTGCCGGTCGCCCCCGGCGCCCTGCTGCGTCACGTAGAAGCGCTGCGGCACGATCAGGTGCAGATGTTCGCGGGCGCGCGTCATCGCCACATAGAGCAGGCGCCGCTCTTCCTCCAGTTCCTCCTGCGTGCCGGTGGCCATGTCGCTCGGAATGCAGCCATCGACCACGTTGAGCACGTGCACCGCCTTCCACTCCTGCCCCTTGGCGCTGTGGATGGTGGACAGCACCAGGTAGTCCTCGTCCAGGTGCGGCACGCCCGACTCGTCGCTGGTCGATTGCGGCGGGTCCAGCGTCAGCTCGGTGAGGAAGCGCTCCCGGCTCGCGTAGCCGCGGGCCAGCCGCACCAACTGGTCCACGTCGAGCTTGCGCGCGGGCGCGTCGTCGTGGATGCGCTCGAGCTGCGGCAGGTACCAGTCGCGCGCCAGTTCCAGGTCGGCCGGCCAGGCGATGTCGGGATCGCGCAAGCGCGCATAGAGCGCGGCGAACTGCGACCACTCGCGGGCCGCCTGCGCCGGCGGATCGAAGCGCCGCAGCGTTTCCGCGGGCTGCGCCGCCTCGCCCATCGCATCGAGCAGGCGGGCCGCCGTCGCCGGGCCGATGCCGGGCACGAGCTGCGTGACGCGAAAGCCCGCCATGCGGCCGCGCGGATTCTGGGCAAAGCGCAGCACGGCCAGCAGGTCCTTGACGTGCGCCGCCTCCAGGAACTTGAGTCCGCCGAACTTGACGAACGGGATGTTGCGCCGCGCCAGTTCCAGCTCCAGGGCCGCGCTGTGGGTGCTGGTCCTGAAGAGCACGGCCTGGCTCTTGAGGGGCATGCCCGATTCGCGCTGGCGCAGCACCTGGTCGGCCACCCAGCACGCCTGCCCCGCCTCGTCTGGCACCAGCAGCAGCTGCGCCTTGCGGCTGGAGCGCCGCTCGCTCCACAGACTCTTGGCGTGGCGCTCGCGCGCCTGCGCGATGACCGCGTTGCTGGCTTCCAGGATAGGCTGCGTGCTGCGGTAGTTCTGCTCCAGCGTGACGACGCGCGCGACTTGCGTGAACTGGCGCGGGAAATCCAGGATGTTGCGCACCGTCGCGCCCCGGAACGCGTAGATGCTTTGCGCGTCGTCGCCCACCACGGTCACGCCCTCCCCGCTGGGTTTCATGCGCAGCAGGATCTCCGACTGCAGCCGGTTGGTGTCCTGGTATTCGTCCACCAGCACATGGTCGAACCGGCGGCCCACCTCCGCGGCCAGGGCGGGCTCGGCCATCATCTCGGACCAGAACAGCAACAGGTCGTCGTAATCGAGCACGTTCTGGCGCTGCTTGGCTTCGACGTAGGCGCCGAACAGCTTCTTGAGCTCGCCCTCCCAGGCGCCGCACCACGGGTAGGTGTCCTGCAGCACCCGCTGCAGCGGCTCGCGCGTGTTGAGCACACGTGAATAAATGCCCAGGCAGGTGCCCTTGAGCGGGAAGCGGTTCCGGCTCTCGGCCAGGCCGATGTCGTGGCGCACCATGCCCATCAGGTCTTCCGCATCGCCGCGGTCGGCAATCGTGAAGGACTCTTCCAGCCCGATGCGCCCGGCGTATTCGCGCAGCAGGCGGGCCCCGATGCCGTGGAACGTGCCGGACCAGGGCAGATTCGGCAGGGCCTGCGCCTGCGGCAGGCCCAGGGCGCGCTGCAGCACGGCGCCGACGCGGCGCTCCATCTCCTGCGCGGCGCGCCGGCTGAAGGTGAGCAGCATCATCCGCTGGGGGTCCGCGCCGTGGCGTATGAGGTTGGCCACGCGATGGGCGAGGGTGTTGGTCTTGCCCGATCCGGCGCCGGCGATGACCAGCAGGGGCCGCGTGTCGCCGGCGGTCGCGCCCGTGCCATGCGTGGCCGCATCGCGCTGCCGCGGGTTGAGATCGGCCAATGGATCGGCCGGCGGCTGGGGCGCTGAAGGGTACTGCATGTTCGATCCAACACCTGTATATTAATCCAGTGAACAACATCCTCGTTGGCACCTCCTCCTGGACCGACAAGACATTGATCGAGTGCGGCCGCTTTTATCCCGGCGACGCCCGGAGCGCGCAAGCGCGCCTGCGCTATTACGCATCGCAGTTTCCCGTCGTCGAAGTCGATTCCAGCTACTACGGCATGCCCGCGCCGTCGACCGCGCAGCTCTGGGCCGAGCGCACACCGCAGCACTTCGTCTTCAACCTGAAGGCGTTTCGCCTGTTCACCGGCCACCAGACCTCGCCCGAGGTGCTGCCCAAGGACATCCAGCGTGCGATGGGAGCGGCGGCCTCGAAGACGCTGTACTACAAGGACGTGCCCGGCGAAATACGCGATGAGCTGTGGCGCCGCTTCAGCGAGGCGCTGGAGCCGCTGCGCCAGGCGGGCAAGCTCGGCGCGGTGCATTTCCAGTTCGCGCCGTGGCTGCTGCGCAACCGCCAAGGCATGGCGCAGGTGCGCGAATGCGCGGCGCGCATGGAAGGCCTGCTCATGTCGGTGGAGTTTCGCCACAAGAGCTGGTTCGACGACGCTGACAGCACGGCCTCGACACTGGCGTTCCAGCGCGAGTTGGGCGTCGCGCACACCATCGTGGACGGACCGCAGGGCTTTGCCAACTGCGTCCCTTGCGTGTGGGAGGTGACGAACCCCGCCCTGGCGCTGGTGCGGCTGCATGGGCGCAACCAGGACACCTGGAACGTCCGAAGCGCCGCGTCTTCGAGCCGTTTCGACTATTGGTATTCGAAAGAGGAACTCGCGGCGATGGTGCCGCCGCTGCGCCGCGTGTCCGGTTTGGCGCGGTCGGTGCATGTCCTGTTCAACACCAATTACCAGGACCAGGGCCAGGTCAGCGCCCGCTTGATGGCTTCGTTACTGGACGTCAAGGCTGGGTAAACCGCGGGTAAAAGCTTGTGCGGCGGCCGCATGGCATGGCGGGGCCGCTAGACTCCTCGGATCGCCGCACGTCCGGATTGCCCATGAAGTTCTCCATCTATCTGCTCGCCGCCATGGCTGGCGCACTGTGGGCGGCCCCCGTCGCGGCCCAGTTGAAGCCACCGCGCAACGCGGCGGTGCCGGCGCAAGCGGCCAAGCCGGCGCAGCCACCCGCGTCCGCCGCCACCGACCCTGCCAACGCCGACAAGGAAGCAGCCGGCAAGCTCGCCGCCGCGGGCTGGCTGGTGCTGCTCGATCGCCGCGATTGGGGCCGCGCCTGGGAGACGTCGAGCAACCTGTTCCGCGGTTCCGTGCCGCTGCCGACCTGGATGGACGGCATCCCCAAAGTGCGCGAATCCTTCGGCGCCTTCGTCGAACGCACGCCGGCCGAGTCGGCTTACAAGACCACCCTGGCGGGGCGTCCCGACGGCGAATACGTGACGGTGATCTTCCTGAGCAAGTTCGCCAATCGCGAACTGCAGGAGGTCGTCACGACAGTGCGCGACGCCGACGGCAAGTGGCGCGTCACCGGCTATTCGACTCGCTAGCCCGCGCCGCGAGCGGCGGGGTGACGCCCAGCTGAGCCGACCCGCCGAACTCCATGTCGCCTGATGGGGCGCCGCCGAACTGCAGGCTCTGCGGCCGTAGCTGCGTCGCCGGCGCGCGGCCGGCGCCCATGGCGCGGGTGGCCGCGCTGGCGCCGGAGGTAGACCGGTGGGTTCCCGCCGCCGGTGCCCATGCGCCCGGCGTGCGGGCCAGCCTCAAGTCCGGCGGCGCGATCCGCTCGGCCGTCGCCAGGTGGTAGCGCAGTGTCGGCAGTTGCCGGTTGATCCAGGC
>JAMPXR010000543.1 GCA_023701085.1 Ramlibacter sp.
CGTCTCTTGGAGGCTCGCGCACGGGCTGCGATGAAGGAAGAATCCGACGGACCCCGGCTTCGCCGTCCTACATTTGGCGCGCCAGCCCGGCAGCTATGCTGTGCCATGGGTGGATTCGGCACTCCGGGCTGCGGCCGCGAAGAAGGCGAACTTTCCTGGACCAACGAGGCATTGCCTCTGGAGGTCCGGCGTGCGCTCCTGGACAAGGCGCTCGATGACTTGCGCAGAGCGAAAGCCGCGGGTGCCAGCCCCGCAGGCAAGACGCGCGATGCGGATCGCGCGGGAGTGGCCGGCTCGGACCGTGAGTCGAACCGCGGCGGCGACAAGCCCGGCCGGGGTCAGTGAGGCAATCCCTGGCCGTGCGGCTCGCGTGAAGGTTCCGGGCCTTCATCGCGGTGCGCCGTGCGCGACTGGCGCGGCAGGCGCGCGCGCAGGGACCGCACTTCGACTTCCAGCGCCTCGATCCGGCCGATGTATCCCAGCAGGATGGCCACGGCGAACAGATCCAGGTCGAAGTCCTGGCGCAGGCGTGCGGCCGCCCGCAGCGGCACGACGCATTCGGCACTGAACATCCTCTGGGCCCCGCCGCGGCCCAGCGGCGCCAGCGCGCCGTAGTCGACCAGTTCATCCAGCTCCGCCGCGCTGAGGCCGCAGGCGCGCGAAAGTTCCGGCACGGTGACGGTCTCGCGCGCGTCGAGCCAGGTGATCTCCACGTCCCGGGGCTTCATGCCGCGTCCTCCTTCGCCACGACCGCGCGCGGATTGAAGCGCGAGGCGCCGGCCAGGTCCTTGAACAGCTCCCGCTCGCGTTCGGTGAGCGCCGCGGGCACGTCGATGTGAACCACCGCATACAGGTCGCCGCGCCCGCCGTGGCCGCTGGCAAGGCCGCGGCCGCGCAGCCGAAGCTTGCGCCCGGAGCGCGTGCCCGGCGGCACCGTCAGGACCACCGGGCCGTCCAGTGTCGGCACCTCCACCTCCGCGCCCAATGCCGCCTCCCACGGCGACAGCGCCAGGTCGAAGTGCAGGTCGTGCCGGTCGGCACGAAACACCGGATGCGGCGCCAGCAGGATGTGCAGATAGATGTCGCCGTCGGCGCCGCCGTTGCGGCCCTTGCCGCCCTTGCCGCGCAGGCGCAGTTTCTGGCCCTCGCTCACGCCGGCGGGAATCGTGACGTCCAGCCTGCGCCCGCCGCCTTCGTCCTGCAGATCCAGGCCGAGCGTGGTGCCCCGGTGCGCGTCCTCCAGGCTGATGCGTGCCACCGTTTCGTAGTCGCGCCCGTGCATGGGCACCGGCCCGCGCGCGGCCCCGCGGTGCCCGCGCCCCAGCGCGTCGAGCAGGTCGGCCAGGTCGATGTCCTCGAAAGACTGTGCGCCCGATGCGTACTGGTGGGTCCAATTCGGCGGCGGCGCGAATTCCTGGCCGGCCGGGCGGCGGCCGAGCTGGTCGTAGGCGGCGCGTTTTTCCGGGTCCTTCAGCGTGGCATAGGCCTCGCCGATCTCCTTGAACCTGGCTTCGGTGCCGGCCGCTGCGGAGACGTCGGGATGGTGCTGCCGCGCGAGCTTGCGATACGCCTTCTTGATCTGCTCGGCGTCGGCGTCCCGGGGAACGCCCAGCGTGGCGTAGTAGTCCTTGTATTTCAACGGATCACCACCCCCTTTCGCACCCTCAATGCACGCGCACCTCGAAGCGGCGCTTCAGGCCTTCCAGGTCGGTGATGCGGATATGGCGCTTGTCCACCTCCAGCAGGCGCTGCTGCTGGAACGCGGTGAAGGTCCGGCTGACGGTTTCCAGCTTCATGCCCAGGTAGCTGCCGATCTCGGCGCGGCTCATGCGCAGGTGGAATTCGCGCTCCGAGTAGCCGCGCGCGGCATACCGCTGCGACAGGTTCAGCAGGAAGGCGGCGAGGCGCTCGTCGGCGTTCATGCTGCCCAGGAGCATCATCAGGCTGTGCTCGCGCAGGATTTCGCGGCTCATGAGCCGGCTGATGACGTGCTGCATGCCGCTGACCGAGGCCGCCAGGTCGGTCAGGTGGCCGTAGGGAATGGCGCAGATGTCGGTGTCCTCCAGGGCCATGGTGGCGCTGGCATGGTGTCCCTGCGCCGCGCCGTCCAGGCCCACCAGCTCGCCGGCGATGTGGAAGCCGCTCACCTGCTCGCGCCCGTCGGCCAGCATCAGGCTGGACTTGAGCGTGCCGGTGCGCACGGCGTAGATGAACTGGAAGCGGTCGCCTTCGCGGTACAGCGTCTGGCCGGCTTTGACCTTGCGCCGCGCGAATTGCATGCTGTCGAGCCGGTCGATGTCGGGAGCGGCCATGCCGCACGGCAGGCACAGGTCGCGCAGGTGGCAGCTCGAGCACTGCGTCGCCGGGGTCGTGGCGGCCGCAGCCTGCGAGTGGGTGGCGGACACGATGCGGATGCGGCTTGCGTTGGGTTCGAGCGTGGCGGCGGCCATGGATTCTCCTCGTGTTGCCTGGAAATCAGTGTTGCGAAGCGGTTTCGACCGCCGGGACCAG
>JAMPXR010000033.1 GCA_023701085.1 Ramlibacter sp.
GCCGGGCGCGGCGAGCGCATGCGGCCGCTGACCGACCACTGCCCCAAGCCGCTGCTGCGCGTGCGCGGCAAGCCGCTGATCCAGTACCACATCGAAGCACTGGGCCGGGCGGGCGTGCGCGACGTGGTGGTGAACACGGCCTGGCTGGGCCAGCAGATCGAAAGCCACTTCGCCAGCCCGTCTTTCGACGCGCAGCGCGGCGCGCCTTGCCCCCGCATCCATTACTCGCACGAAGGCCGCGATTTCGGGGGCGCGCTCGAGACGGCCGGCGGGATCGCGCGCGCCCTGCCCCTGCTGCAGGAGGTGTTCTGGGTGGTGGGCGGCGACGTGCATGTGCCGCAGTTCGAGTTTGCGCAGGCCGCGCTGGCGCGCTTTGCCGCCGGCCAGCGGCTGGCCCACCTCTTCCTCGTGCCCAACCCGCCGCACAACGAAAAGGGTGATTTCGGCCGGGGCCCCGACGGTTCGGCGCTCAACCAGGCCCCGCAGCGCTTTACCTATTCCACCATCGGCCTGTATCGCAAGGCCCTGTTTGCCGGCCTGCCGGACGGCAATCCGCAGGGGCTGAAGGCCCCGCTGGCGCCATTGCTGCGCGCGGCGATCGATCGCGGGCAGGTGAGCGCCGAGATCTACAGCGGCCCCTGGGCCGATGTGGGAACCCCGCAGCGGCTGGCCGAACTGAACGCAGCGTGACGGCGCCCGGCGTGGGGCCGCGGCGCACCGCGCCCACGGAAAGCGCCCGGATGTCTCACAATTCCGCCATGGACTCTTCGATTTACCGCCAACGCCGCGCCCGTCTCGCGGCCCAGCTCGGCCCGGGCGGCATCGCCCTGGTCCCCACCGCGCCCGAGCAGACGCGCAATCGCGACAACGCCTTTTCCTATCGCCACGACAGCTATTTCTATTACCTCACCGGCTTCACCGAGCCCCATGCCTGGCTGGTGGTCACCGGTGAGGGCAGGAGCACCTTGTTTTGCGCGCCCAAGGACATGGAGCGCGAAATCTGGGACGGCTTGCGGCTCGGCCCCGAAGCGGCGCCCGCGGCGCTGGGTGTCGATGCGGCGCTGTCGGTCAACGAGCTGGATCTGCATCTGCCCAAGCTGCTGGAAAACCGCGACGCCGTGTGGTTCCCCTTCGCCATCCACGAAGGACTGGAGGCACGTGTGGGCGGCTGGCTCGCCCAGGTGCGCGCGCGCGTGCGCTACGGCGCCCTGTGTCCGGAGCAGCAGCGCGACCTGTGCGCCGTCCTGGACGAGATGCGGCTGGTCAAGGACGTCCACGAGCAGGACATCATGCGCCGCGCCGCGCAGATCAGCGCCCGCGCCCACGTGCGCGCCATGCAGCTGTGCGCGCGCATGCTGCGCGAAGGCCAGGACCTGCGCGAGTACCACCTGGATGCCGAGATGCAGCACGAGTTCCGGTTCCACGGCTCGCAGTTCCCCGCCTACAGCGCGATCGTGGCGGCCGGCGCCAACGCCTGCGTGCTGCATTACCGCGCCGACGCGGCGCCGGTACGGGGTGGCGAGCTGGTGCTGATCGACGCGGGCTGCGAGCTGGACGGCTACGCCAGCGACATCACCCGGACCTTTCCGGCCAACGGCCGCTTCAGCGGCCCGCAGCGCGCGCTGTACCAGCTGGTGCTGGCCTCGCAGGAGGCGGCCGTCGCGGCGACGCGCGCCGGCGCGCGCTTCACCGATCCGCACGACGCGACGGTGAAGGTGCTGGCGCAAGGCATGCTCGACGTCGGACTGCTGGACCGCGACAAGGTGGGCAGCGTCGACGACGTGATCGAGAAGCGCGCCTATTTCCAGTTCTACATGCACCGCACCGGCCACTGGCTGGGCATGGACGTGCACGACTGCGGCGGCTACGTCGAGCCTTCGCAGGTCGGCGAGGTCAGCGAGCGCAAGGACCCGCTGTCGGGCGAGGTCATCAAGAACCGCCCCAGCCGCATCCTGCGGCCCGGCATGGTGCTGACGATCGAACCGGGCTTGTACGTGCGGCCGGCGCCAGGCGTGCCCGAACGCTTCCACAACATCGGCATCCGCATCGAGGACGACGCGATCGTGACCGACGCCGGCTGCGAGCTGATCACGCGCGGCGTGCCGGTCAAGGCCGACGAGATCGAAGCGCTGATGCGCGCCTGACGCGGCCATGCTGGTGAGCCGGCATCCGCAGGCAGGCATCCTCGAGCTGCGCCTGAACCGGCCGCGACGGCTGAACGCGCTGACGCAGGGCCTGGCGCGGCAGCTGCTGGACGCCGTCCGGCAGGGCAACGCCGATGACAGCGTGCGCGTGCTGCTGCTGACCGGTGAGGGACGCGCGTTCTGTGCCGGCAAGGACCGCGACGATGCGGCCAGTGCGCCCTTCGTCGAGGTGCTGCAGCAGCTGGCATCGGCCCTGATGCAAAGTCCCAAGCCGGTGGTGGCGGCCGTGCAGGGCTGGGCGGTGGGCGCGGGGCTCGAGCTGCTGCTCAACTGCGACATCGTGGTCGCCGCGCAGGATGCGCGCTTCATGCTGCCGGAAGTCAACGCCGGCCTGTTCGGCACCGGCGGCGTGCTGGCGCTGTTGCCGCGCCAGATCGGCCTGGCCCGGGCCAAGGGCGCCTTGATGCTGGGCCAGGAATTCGGCGCGCGCCAGGCCGAGCAGTGGGGGCTGATCTGGTCGGTCGTCGAGGAAGGCGAACTCGCGCCCGCCGCGCTGGCGATCGCGGCTCGCTTGGCCGCCGCCGATCCCGCCATTCTGGGCCGCATCAAGTCGCTGCTGCACCGGGAAAGCCTTGGCGAGCTGCGCGAGGTGCTCGAGCGCGAGGCCCAGGCGCATCGGGACCTGCCGCGCGGGTAGCCCGGGCAGCCCGCGCGTCAGACGCGCAGGCCCATCCCGGCCTGGTGGCCGGCGGTAAACGCCTCCTCGAAGATCGAATAACCCGCCCAGTCGGCGTGCGCGAACGAGAGGCCGGGCGCGCGCGGCAGGCCCGACGCGCGCTGCGCCAGCGTCCCGGGCACCGGAATCGCCATCGCGTGCCCATAGCGCGCGGCCTCGATGCGCAGCAGTTTGTCCGGCAGGTCCGGGTGCGCGGGACGCAGTTCGGCGATCACCTGGTCGCGCCACGCGCCCCAGCCGCGGACCAGCAGTTCCCGGCGCGCGGCCTCGCCCGGCGCGTGGTACCAGGTCAGCACCGTGGGGCCGGGCCGCGGGTCCAGGCTCTGGTGCATGGCGTTCACATAGCCCAGCCCCGGCGCGCCATACAGCACGTTGTCCCACGCGGGCGCGGCGCCGCCGCGGTCCTGCAGCGGCTGGCGCAGGTGCAGGTTCGCGACCGCCCAGGGCGCGTAGCGCGCCGCCTTGGCGCGCGCGTGCAGCGCCGCGGGCGCGTCCTGCACGGCGCGCGCGGCCACCAACGCGGGCAGGGCGACGACGCAGTGGCGCGCCTGCCAGCGTTCGAGCCGCCGGTCCGCCACGTTCCAGGCGTCGACCTCCACGCCGCGCCGCTGCGGCGCGATGCGCAGCACCACGCGGCCCAGGCGCACGCGCGACCCCAGTCCCTGCGCGAGGCGGCGCACCAGCCAGCCGTTGCCCTCGGGCCAGGTCAGCACGGCATCGCGCTCGGCGGATTCGACGCCGGGCGGCTGGAAGCCATGACGGCTCGCGAAATAGTGCAGCCCGGCCCAGGCCGACACCACCCCGATGCCGGCGCCGTAGTCGTCCCGGCAGCAGTAGTCCAGGTACCAGCGCAGGTGACGGTCCGCCAGCCCCGCGCGGTCGAGCCAGCGCTCGAACGTCAGCGCGTCCAGCGCGCGGTGCGCGGCGGGCGCCGCCTGCGGTGCCGGAATCGTGAAGCGGGCGGCGCGGCCGGCCTGGTCGACCCGGGCCGAGAAACCGCGGTACTGCGCCAGCGTCGCCGCGCCCACGTCCTGCAGCGGCAACAGGCCTTCCTGCCAGTGTCCGTTGAAGAACAGCCGCTCCTGCGGGGCGTGGCAGAGATGGCGCTCGTCATAGGTCCAGCGGCCGGCCACGCGCCGGCGCAGGCCGAACTCCTCCAGCAGGTCCTGCACGTGGCGCGCATCGTCGCCCGGCACCGGCAGGTAGTGCGCGCCCATCGGGCACGCGATGCCGCCGACTTCCGCGCCGCGGCTGTTGCCGCCGGGCGCGTCCTCCAGTTCGAGCAGCGCGAAGTCGTCGATGCCGCGCTGGCGCAAGGCCCGCGCCGCCGCGAGCCCCGCCACCCCGCCGCCGGCGATCAGCACGGCGACGCGCCCCGCCGGTGTGGCTGGGCCCCGGGGCCGCTGGCCGTCGCGCAGCAGATGCCCGCGCTCGGCGCTGCCCCCGCTCAGCGCGCCGGTCACCGGCGGCGCGGCGCCGCAGCCCAGCACGGGCAGCGCCGCGCCGGCGAGCAGCGTGCGCCGTGCGATCACTCCTGCACCTTGCCCCATTCGCGTTCGTAGGTGCTCACCAGCACCTGGTTGGACAGCCGGTTCACCTCGGCCGGCACGCGCGCCATGTCGCGCGGGAATTCGAACAGCAGCGGCAGCCCCTCGCGCGTGAGGAACTTCAGCCCGTGCGGCAGGCCGTCGGGCGGGCGATAGGGCCTGCGCCCCGCCAGCACGAAGCCCCATTCGCCGAAGCTGGGCACATGGGCGTGGTACGGCGCCGCCCGCAGTCCGACCGATTCGACGGTGGTCACCACCGTCCAGAAACTCTGGCGCGCCACCAGGGGCGAGGTGGTCTGGATCGCGGCATAGCCGCTGGCGGCCAGCCGGCGCTCCAGCATGGCGTAGAAGGAGCTGGTGTAGAGCTTGCCGATGGAAAAATTGGTCGGGTCCGGAAAGTCCACGATGATCACGTCGAACATCTCATGGCTGCGCTGCAGCCAGCCGAAGGCGTCGGCGTGCACGATCTGCAGCTTCGGCGACGCGAGCGATTGGCCGTTCAGGCGCGCGAGCGTTTCGTTCGTGGAAAACAGCCGCGTCATGTTGGGGTCGAGCTCGACCAGGGTGACGTGCTCCACACCGGGATAGCGCAGCACTTCGCGCACCGCCATGCCGTCCCCGCCGCCCAAGACCGCCACCTTGCGCGGCGCGCCGTGCGCCGCCATCGCGGGATGCACCAGGGCCTCGTGGTAGCGGTACTCGTCGCGCTCGGAGAACTGCAGGTTGCCGTTGAGGAACAGGCGGTGCCCGCCGTGGCCGCGCGTGACGACGATGCGCTGGTAGGGCGAGGTGGCGGCGAAGACGATGGGGTCCTGGTAGAACTTGTCCTCCGTCAGGCTGGTGATCCCCTGGGCGCCGGCGAACGCGGCGCCCAGCAGCCCGAGCGTGGCCAGGCACGCCAGCGCGTGCGCCCGCAGGCGGCGCAGCTCATGGCGGAACAGCCACAGGGCCCACAGCGCGACCGCGGCGTTCATCAGCCCGAACAGCAGGCCGGTGCGCACCAGCCCCAGTTGCGGCACCAGCAGCAGCGGAAAGGCGATGGACACCGCGAGCGCGCCCAGGTAATCGAAAGTGAGCACCTGCGACACCAGCTCCTTCAAGGCGATGTTGCGCTTGAGGATGCGCATCACCAGGGGAATCTCCAGCCCCACCAGCATGCCCACCAGCAGCACCAGCCCGTACAGCAGGCCGCGAAAGGCGCCCGGCACGTAGGCATTGGCGATGAACAGCAGCGCCGGCATGCCGCCGCCCACCAGGGCGACCAGCAGCTCGATGCGAAGAAAGTGCGCCGGCAGCTGCCGCTCGAAGAAGCGCGACAGCCACGAGCCCAGTCCCATCGCGAACAGGTAGCTGCCGATGACGGTGGAAAACTGCAGCACCGAGTCGCCCAGGACATAGGACGCGAGCGCGCCGGCCGCGAGTTCGTACACCAGCCCGCAGGCCGCGACGACGAACACGGAGGCCAGCAGCGCCACTTCGACCGGGCGCGCCGAGGCGGCGGGCGCGTCCCGCGCCTGATCCAGCGCCGGCACGGCCTTACCCGTGCACGGCGGCCGCCACGATCACGGAAATGCCCAGCACCATCGCGCCGACCACGATCCCCAGCGCGACGTTCTGTTTCTCCACCAGTTCTTCCCACAGGTTGTAAGGCGTGAGCTTGTCGATGACCAGAAAGCTCAGCCAGAAGACCAGTACGCCGACCAGCGCATACAGGATGGAGCCGAAGAAGGCCCCCGGTTTCAGCCACTCAATGCCCATGTTGCCTCCAAAAAAACGAGCCGAACGCTATTTGTGGCCGCCGCCACCGGAATACCCGCCGAACGAGCCGCCGCCGCTGCGCGGCGCGAAACCCGAGCCGCCCCGGTCATCCATGCAGGACCTGACCACCACCAGCAGGATCAGAATGAGGATGAACATCAGGATGATGGTGCCGCAGCCCACACGCCCGCCGGCGGCGCTGGTGGGACCCACGTCGCTGCGCTTGAGCAGGTCTTTCTTCTGCTCCAGCCGGAAGGCTTTCGCGACGGCGTCGCTGCCGATCGTGGTGCCGCTGGACCAGGTGAGCTCGCCCGCCGTGCGCTCCATCGACAGCAGGTTGGCGCCCTGCGCGAAATCCCGGTTGAAGGTCTTCTGCCCGCTTTGCACGGGCCAGTAGAACTCGCCGGCCACGTAGGTGGTCCGCGCCTCGTAGCTGTATTTCAGCTGGTACTTCGTGCCCAGGTAGCTCGCCGACTGTTCGCCCGCGGACAGCGTCGCGGCGCCCGTGGTGGGCTTGACGATGCTCCAGCCCTCCTGCGTGTCGACCAGGAAGATGAAGCCGCGCTGGCGGTTGTACAGCAGGTACTCGTCCCAGCCGAAGGTCTCGTCCTCGTCGCCCGGCTCGTGGCCCACGCGGTGCTGAAAGCCCACCACCTGCCACTGCGCCCCCTGCAGCTGGCCCAGCGCGCCCAGCGGGATCAAGGGTTCCTCGGCTTCGTCCTGCTGCGCGTGCGGCCATCCGCCGCCGGCGCCCCGGCTCAGGTCGATCAGGCTGTGGCACGCGCCGCAGGTGACGCTCTTGCTAGCGGCCAGCGCCACCTCGACCGGCGCGCCGCATTGGGGACAGTTGAACTGGCGCGCGGCTTCCTCCTTGGTGCTGGTCTCGCGCAGCCCCGACAGCCCCAGGTCCTCCAGGCGCACTGAAACGCCCCGGGAAAGCTGCGGCGGCGCCAGGCTGTAGTCGATGCCCAGCACTTCGCCGGCCGCGCTGCGCAGCGTCACCATGGCGAACGGCTGCCCCGCGGCGGGCAGCCTGGGCAACTCGCCCTGCGCCGAAATCAGCGTGGTCTGCTCGTTTGACGCCACCTCGAACGGCTGGCCGTCGATCGCGGTCCTCGCGCCGACCCGGAAATGCGGCGCCTGCGGGAGCTCGCGCGTCGCGGTGGCCGGCAGCGAGAACACGTAGGCGCCGTTGTCCTCGCCCAGCACGCCTTCGGCGCCGTCGTCGAACAGCGCGATCCATTCGGTCCAGGCACCGCTGGCGCAGCGGTACTGCAGCCGGCCGACCAGGGTGAACGCCTTGCCCTGCCAGCGGCCGCGGGCCAGCAGCTGCAGCGGGCTGTGGTCCTCGAACACCTCGGCCATCCGGCCGACGCGCGACAGCGTCTCGCCGCGCCGCAGCACCGTGCTGCGGCAGTAGCTGCACACGGCATAGGCCGACTGCGCGCTGCGCAATTCCACCGGCGCCCCGCAGCCCGGACAGGCGGCGCGGTAGGAGCGTTGCGGGGATTCAGTGGCCACTGAGGTGCGCGGGCTCGGCCCGAACAAGGACGCGGCCCGCGGGCCGCGCTGTCCCCTTGTTTACGCCAGTTTCTTCAGGAGTTCGGCCTTCTTCGCGTCGAACTCCTCTTGCGTCAGGATGCCCTTGGCCTTGAGTTCCCCCAGCTTTTCCAGCGTGGCGATCACGTCTTCCGGCCTGACCGTCGCCTGCGCCGGCGCGCCGGTCGCGCCCTGCGCGGGCGCCGGGCCCGCGCCGTCCTGCAGGCCGCGCTGCAGGTTCTGCGCCAGCACCTGGCCCATCGCGATGCCGGCGCCCAGCCCCATGGCGTCGCCGGCCACGCTGCCGCCCGCGCCCGCGCTCCTGGCCATCTCGGGAATCGCCTGCGCGGTCTGGTACTGCATGAACTTGCCCATGTCGCCGCCGACCATGCCCATGCCGATGCGCTGGTCCAGCACTTTTTGCAGTTCCTCCGGCAGCGACAGGTTCTGCACCGTGACGGATTCGAGCTTCAGGCCGATCGCGGCGAACGGCGGCGTGAGTTCCCTGGAGATCGCCCCCGCGAACTCGATCTGGTTGGCGGCCAGGTCCAGGAAGGCGACGCCGCTTTCCGCGATGGCGTCGGAGATGTGCTGCAGGAACATGCCGCGCAGCTGGCCGTCGAGGTCGTCCACGGTGTAGAGGTCGCGCGTACCGGAGATACCGGTGTGGAACAGCTTCGGGTCCGCGATGCGGTAGGCGTAGTTGCCGAAGGCGCGCAAGCGCACGGCGCCGAATTCCCTGTCGCGGATCGTGATCGGCTGCGGCGTGCCCCAGCGGCGGTCCACCTGCTGGCGCGTGCTGAAGAAGTAGACGTCGCTCTTGAACGGAGACTCGAACAGCTTGTCCCAGTTCTTCAGGTACGTGAGCACGGGAATCGTCTGCGTGGTCAGCTTGTACATGCCGGGGCCGAACACGTCGGCCACCTTGCCTTCATTGACGAAGACGGCCATCTGCGACTCGCGCACCGTGAGGGCGGCGCCGTACTGGATCTCCATGTCGCGCATCGGAAAGCGCCATGCCAGCGTGCCCTCGCCGTCCTCGGTCCACTGGATGACGTCGATGAACTGCTTGGCAATGAAGTCCATGAGTGCCATGTGCGCTCCTCGTGTGGGTGTGTCGCGGATCATAAGGCGCGAAGAAGCGCCCCCGAACGCGCCGCGGCGGGGCCGCCCCCGGCCGCCGTCAGGGCCGCGGATTGTTGTTTCGCGCCGCCGCGGCCGCCACGGGGCTACGCATTGTTCCGTACTAGGGTTTTCCCGCGCAGGTCTACAATCGCAGGCTCCCTCAGGAAATCGGGCAGCCGCCAGGCGTTGGCCGCGCCCAGGAGAGTCCGACATGCCCCCCACCTCCGCGCCGAATACCGACGACAAACGCGCGCAGCTGCGCCAAGCCGCCCTCGAATACCACGAGTTCCCCAGCCCCGGAAAAATCTCGATCCAGGCCACCAAGCAGCTGCTCAACCAGCACGACCTGTCGCTCGCCTATTCGCCAGGCGTGGCGGCGCCCTGCGAAGAGATCGTCAGGGACGCCAATGCGGCCTTCAAGTACACCAGCCGCGGCAACCTGGTGGCCGTCATCACCAACGGCACCGCGGTGCTCGGGCTGGGTGACATCGGGCCGCTGGCCGCCAAGCCGGTGATGGAGGGCAAGGGCGTGCTGTTCAAGAAGTTCGCCGGCATCGACGTCTTCGACATCGAGATCAACGAGAAGGAGAACCTGGACAAGCTGGTGGACGTGATCGCGGCGCTGGAACCCACCTTCGGCGGCATCAACCTGGAGGACATCAAGGCGCCCGACTGCTTCTATGTCGAGCGCAAGCTGCGCGAGCGCATGAAGATCCCGGTGTTCCACGACGACCAGCATGGCACGGCGATCGTCGTGGGCGCGGCCATCATCAACGGGCTGCAGGTCGTGGGCAAGGACCTCGCGAACGTCAAGCTCGTCACCTCCGGCGCCGGCGCGGCCGCGCTGGCCTGCCTGAACCTGCTGGTCAAACTGGGACTGCCGCGCCGCAACATCTTCGTCAGCGACCTGGCCGGCGTGGTGTACGCGGGCCGCCAGGAGCTCATGGACGAGGACAAGGTGCAGTTCGCGCAGGAAACGGCGGCGCGCACCCTGGGCGAGATCATCGAAGGCGCCGACATCTTCCTGGGCCTGTCGGCCGGCGGCGTGCTCAAGCCGGAGATGGTCCAGCGCATGGCGCAGCGCCCGCTGATCCTCGCCCTGGCCAACCCGAACCCGGAAATCTCCCCGGAAGAGGTCAAGGCGGTGCGCGCGGACGCCGTGATGGCCACCGGCCGCACCGACTACCCGAACCAGGTCAACAACGTCCTGTGCTTTCCCTACATCTTCCGCGGCGCGCTCGACTGCGGCGCGACCACCATCACCGTGGACATGGAAATCGCGGCCGTGCACGCCATGGCGCAGCTGGCCCAGGCCGAGCAGAGCGAGGTGGTGGCCGCGGCCTATGCCGGGCAGCAGCTGGCCTTCGGGCCGGACTACCTGATTCCCAAGCCGTTCGACCCGCGCCTGATGATGAAGATCGCGCCGGCGGTGGCGCAGGCGGCGGCCGACGCCGGCGTCGCGCTGCGGCCGATCGCGGACATGGACGGCTACCGGGAGAAGCTGCAAAGCTTCGTCTATGCGTCGGGCACCGCGATGAAGCCGATCTTCGCGGCCGCCAAGACCGCCGCCAAGAAGCGCGTGGTCCTTTGCGAGGGCGAGGAAGAGCGCGTGCTGCGCGCCTCGCAGATCGTGGTGGACGAGGGCGTCGCGCGTCCCACCCTGATCGGACGGCCCGAGGTCATCGCCGCGCGCATCGAGAAGTTTGGCCTGCGCCTGAAGGAGGAGCTCGATTACGACGTGGTCAACGTCGAGCAGGACCACCGCTACCGTGACTTCTGGCAGACCTACCACCGCATGACCGAGCGCAAGGGCGTCACCGCCCAGATGGCCAAGATCGAGATGCGCCGGCGCCTGACCCTGATCGGCTCCATGCTGCTGCACAAGGACGAGGTGGACGGCATGATCTGCGGCACCTGGGGCACGACCCCCATCCACCTGCACTACGTCGACCAGGTGATCGGCAAGCGCCCGGGCGTGGCCACGTACGCCTGCATGAACGGCCTGTTGCTGCCGGGTCGCCAGGTGTTCCTGGTGGACACGCACGTCAATTACGATCCCACCGCCGCGCAGCTCGCCGAGATTGCCGTGATGGCGGCCGAGGAGATGTTGCGCTTCGGGCTCAAACCCAAGGCCGCGCTGTTGTCGCACTCGAATTTCGGCAGCAGCAATCAGCCGAGCGCGCTCAAGATGCGCCAGACCCTGGATTTGCTGCGCACCGAGGCGCCATGGCTGGAAGTGGACGGCGAGATGCATGGCGACGTGGCGCTGGACGGGGTGCAGCGCAAGCTGCTGATGCCTCGCAGCACCTTGACCGGCGATGCCAATCTGTTGGTGCTGCCCAACATGGATGCCGCCAATATTTCATACAACCTGCTCAAGACGGCGGCGGGGGGCAACATCGCGATCGGGCCTGTCCTGCTGGGGGCGGCCAAACCGGTGCATATCCTGACGGCCAGCGCGACCGTGCGCCGGATTGTCAACATGGTGGCATTGACCGTCGCGGACGCGAACGTGGCTCGATAAGGTCATTTTAGACAGCATGCACTAACTTTGAGGTCCGCGTGCGGACCCGGCAATAGCCATGTCGACTGCCCAAAAATTGGGCAGTCGCTTGCCTTTTGGGATCAGATAAGTCACACTAGCGCCTTGAAATTTCCGGGTTTACCCGGAGTGTGGCGTCCCCCAAGGTCACCGAAGAAGGTCCGTTTCATGTCGCGCATCGCGGCTGTCAAGTTTGCGCTTACTACATACTTGTTGGCAGCAGCGATGGCAGCGCCCCTGGCGCAGGCCAGGTCGATGGCGGATGGCTCGGCCGCAGTGCAGCCCGCCACCGTCCAGGTCGGCGAGCTGCCCAGGCAGGGACGGGTGACCTATGAACTGATCCGTCAGGGCGGACCGTTTCCATATGGCAAGGACGGCACGGTGTTCGGCAACCGGGAGCGCCTGCTGCCGGCGGAAAGACGCGGGTATTACCGCGAATACACCGTGACCACGCCAGGATCGCGCGACCGGGGTGCCCGGCGCATCGTGTGCGGTGGCCCGGCACGGGCGCCGCATGCGTGTTACTACAGCGCTGACCATTACGCGAGTTTCAGGAAGATTGTGGAGTGAGCCCCAAATGAAGCGGGACGAGTTTTTGACCATGGAAAGAGACGCGGAGATGGATGCACCACTTCGTCGCGACAACAACGAA
>JAMPXR010000034.1 GCA_023701085.1 Ramlibacter sp.
GACCTGATCGCGCGCATCCGCCAGGTGAGCGACAAGCCGATCAAGTACGTGCTGCTCACGCACTACCACGCCGTGCGCGTGCTCGGTGCCAGCGCCTATGCGGCCGAAGGCGCGAGCGAAATCATCGCCAGCCAGGGCACGCTGGACCTGATCGTCGAGCGCGGCAGGCAGGACATGCAGTCCGAGATGGAGCGCTTCCCGCGCCTGTTCCGCAACGCCGAAAGCGTGCCGGGCCTGACCTGGCCGACCCTGGTGATCGGCGGCGGCAACCCGACCCAGGGCGAGGTTCCGGGCAAGCTCACGCTGGACCTGGGCGGCGTGCAGGTCCAGGTCTGGCACCCCGGCCCGGGGCACACGCGCGGCGACACCATCGCCTGGGTCGAGGAAGAAAAGGTGCTGTTTTCCGGCGACCTGGTCGAATACGAGGCCGGGGTCTACACCGGCGACGCGCAGTTGCAGGAGTGGCCCGCCACGCTGGAAGCCTTGCGCGCCCTGCGGGCCGAAGCCATCGTGCCGGGCCGCGGCCAGGCGATGAAGGGGGCCGCCGACGTGAACAAGGCCCTCGATTACACCCGGCGCTGGGTCGAAACGCTCTACTCGGCGGCCCGGGAAGCGGCGGCTGCGAACATGGACCTGAAGGCGGCCATGGCCCACACGCGCAAGGCCATGGATCCGGTGTTCGGCCATGTGTTCATCTACGAGCATTGCCTTCCGTTCGACGTGAGCCGCGCCTACGACGAAGCACGGGGCATCAAGAACCCGCGCATCTGGACGGCCGAGCGCGACAAGGAGATGTGGGCGGCCCTGCAGGCCTAGTCTCGTTGCCGCAGGCGCTTCGGAGGCGGACACACCTCATCGCCTGCGGCGTAGGCGTGCGACTACAAGCCCGCCACATGAAGGACGACAGCACCACGCCGCTTGTCCTCCTAAGCTGCCCGGGCGAGGTCCGCGGGACGTCGCTTCCACAGGAGGACAGCCCATGGTTCCAAGCAATTCAGTGCCGCGCATCCTGCAGCAGCAGGACCCGTCGAACAGCGATCCCGGACCGCAGCCGCCGGGCTCGAAAGACGGGCCGCCCAGGGCGGACGAGTCCGGAAGCGGCCAGCGCGAAATGGGCGAGGGCAGCTACGAAGCGACCCGTGACTATCAGAAGAACATCAAGGAGTACCTGAAGAAGGGCGACGTCCGCGAGGACGCCGAGGCCGCGCGGCCGCGCTCCGAGCAGGAGGCGAGGGAACTCGAACAGGCCGAGAAGGAAGGCCGCTCCCATTCGAAGGGCGAGCGCTGATCAGCCGGCCGGCGGGCGGCCGATCCGGCGCGCGATCCACAGCGCCGCCAGGGCGAGCGTGCCCAGCACCGCGGCCAGGCCGGCCGCGCCGGCCCATTGCAGCGCGACCCCGCTCGCCAGTGGGCCGAGGGTGCCGCCGGCGGTGTAGCCTGTGATCATCGCGGCGGCGCCGCCTGCCGTGGCGCGGCCCGAAAACTCATGCGCCACCCGGACCATGGTCAGGGTGTAGAGCGCGCCGCCGACGCCGCCCCATACCAGGCCGACGGCCCACAGCAGCCAGGGCGCGCGGCTGC
This sequence comes from Ramlibacter sp., assembly GCA_023701085.1. Classification (GTDB taxonomy): domain Bacteria; phylum Pseudomonadota; class Gammaproteobacteria; order Burkholderiales; family Burkholderiaceae_C; genus Ramlibacter. The sequence continues at coordinate 1,582 of JAMPXR010000034.1, forward strand.
TCCAGGCGAACGCCAGGCTGGCCGCCAGCAGCAGCAGCGCCGCGGCGGAAAACACGGCGGACGGCTTGAAGTGGTCGGCCGCGAAGCCGGCCGGGTACTGGCACAGGAAGCTGCCCACGCCGATGGCGCCTGCCACGGTCGCGGCCGTGCTCAGCCCCATTCCGCTGGCCGACGCGTGGGCGGCGCTGACGGAACCCAGGCCGGCCTCGAACACGCCGCCCGTGAAGGCGATCGCCACCAGCGCCGGGACCGTGCGCAAGGCGTGCCAGGTGCCCCGCTGGGTGTGCGCGGGAGGTTCGCTCGTCGCGTGCGGCGGGATCGCCAGCACCATCGCGCAGCAGGCCGCCACCAGCACGGCGGCCAGCCACAGCACCGGCCGGGCGCTCCACCCCAGCAGCGCGGGCACGAAGGGCCCCAGGGCCAGCGCCGCGCCGAGCGCGGTCTGGTACAGGCCCATCACGCGGCCGCGCCGCTGCGGCGGCGCCTCGCGCGCCAGCAGCGCCTCGGTGGCGTTCCACAACGCGGCGGCGCCGGTCCCGCTCGCGACCGAGGCGGCCGACCACAGCACCAGCCCGTCCGCGGCCGCATAGCCCAGGATGCCCGCCAGCTGCAGGACGGAGCCCCAGCGGTACACGCGCACCACGCCCCAGCGCGCGAGCACGCTGGGCACGATGGGAATCAGCAGGGTGATCAACAGGAACGGGATCATGGCGAACGCCCCGACCGCGGTGGTGCCGTGACCGGCCTGCTGCAGGACGATCGCCAGCACCGGCGCGGCCATCGCGAAGGCCAGCATGATCAGCGTGGTCGCCGCGCCCAGGCGCCAGACCACAGCCATGCCCGGCGCGGCGGTCATGGTTGCGCGGCGAGTTCGCGCAGGTCCCGCTGGTACGCGCGCAGGCGCCGCACCGCCATTTCGCGCTGGGCCGCGCTGGTGCTGTTGTGCAAATTGGCGAAGACGCGGCAGCTTTCGTCGATCAAGGCCTGCTGGTAGCGGCGCTGCTCGGCATCGGGCGGCGTCTGCAGCCGCGCGAAGTAGCCGCGCAGCAGGCCGCGCGCCTCGCCAAAGGGCACCGGCTGGCCGGCCAGCTTGCGCAGGGTCTGCAGGGCATCGGCCTGACGGCGCTGGCGTTCGGCGAGGATGCGCTCGGCATCGAAGATCGAATGCTCCAGCTGGCGCCGCAGCACGGCGCGCTGGGGCCCATCGAGTTCGCCGTAGATGTCCTCGCTGCGCTCCAGGAACTGCTTGAACCGTTTCTCGGCGCGTTCGGCGGCCGTGATGCGCAGCCAGTCCTTGCGGTACCTGTCGTTGTTCATCGCGTACTTGCGTTCCAGGTGCTGCAATTGGGCGGGCGCAAGGTCCATGGCCAGCGTGACGGCCGCCGGCTCCGTCTGCTCGGCCGTCGCCTTCAGCCGCCCGCGCACCTGCGCGACGACGGCGCAGGCCTGGGCCGGGCTGATGTCGCCGGGCGCCAGGTCTTCCATGCCGCGCAGGATCTCCACCACCCGCGGCAGTTCCCGGCCGCGGTGCCACTGGTGCAGCCGCGCGAGATCCTCGCGCACCCGCGGCGCCTGCTCGTCGCTGAAGTCCAGATAGCCGTCCAGCCACCAGAACGCCACTTCGCCCATATTGTTGTAGGCGAGCTTGACGGCACTGCAGGCGGCCAGCGCCGTGGCCAGCGCCAGCAGGCCGATAATCCTTACAAGTCTCGAGACAACAAGCATCTGGATTGGATAACGCATGACAGCAGTCGATGTGGTCATCATGGCGGCCGGCAAAGGCACGCGCATGAAGAGCCGCTTGCCCAAAGTGTTGCACCGTTTGGCCGGGCGTGCACTGGTGCAGCACGTGATCGAGACCGCGGCGGCCCTCGATGCACGCCGCATCGTCGTGGTGACGGGCAATGGCGCGGACGAAGTGGAGGCGGCGCTCACGGCCTGGGCCCACGCGCGTGCCACGCCCGTCCCCGCCTTCGCGCGCCAGGAGCCCCAGCTGGGCACCGGCCACGCCGTGCAGCAGGCGCTGCCGCTGTTGCCGGACGACGGAACGACGCTGATCCTCAATGGCGACGTCCCGCTGATCCAGGCGGCGACGCTGCAAAGCCTGGTGCAGCGCAGCGGCGGCCGCGCGCTGGCATTGCTGAGCGCCGAGATGCCTGATCCGCGCGGCTACGGCCGCGTGCTGCGAAGCGGGGACGCGGTGCGCGCGATCGTGGAGGACAAGGACGCCACCGATGTGCAGCGCCGCATCACCGAGGTCTACACCGGGTTCATGGCGGTGCCCAACGGCCTGCTCAAGCGCTGGCTGGCGCGCCTGACCCAGGACAACGCCCAGGGCGAGTACTACCTGACCGACATCGTCCGACTCGCGATCGAGGATGGCGCCGAGGTGCTCGCCTGCGAGGTCGAGGACACGGTGCAGGTGGAGGGTGTCAACAGCCCCGTCCAACTGGCCGCCCTGGAGCGCGCTTTCCAGTTGCGCCAGGCGCGCGCGCTGATGGAGCAGGGCGTGCGCATCGCCGATCCGGCCCGCTTCGACCTGCGCGGACAGCTCGCATGCGCGCAGGACGTGGAGATCGACCTCAATTGCGTGTTCGAAGGCCGCGTCTCGCTCGGCGAAGGCGTTCGCGTCGGCGCGAATTGCGTCATCGCCAACGCAGACATCGCGGCCGGCGCCGTGGTGCACCCGTTCACGCACATCGACGGCGAGAAGACCGGTGTGCGCATCGGACAGGGCGCGCGGGTCGGCCCGTTCGCGCGGCTGCGCCCCGGCGCCGACCTGGGGGCCGAGGTGCACGTGGGCAACTTCGTCGAGATCAAGAACGCGACCCTGGCGCGCGGCGCCAAGGCCAACCACCTGGCCTACCTGGGCGACGCGAGCGTGGGCGCGCGCGTCAACTACGGCGCGGGCTCCATCACCGCCAATTACGACGGGGCCAACAAGCACCGCACCGTGATCGAGGACGACGTGCACATCGGCAGCAACAGCGTGCTGGTCGCGCCGGTGACCATCGGCCGCGGGGGCACCGTGGGCGCCAGTTCCACCATCACCAAGAACACGCCGCCCGAGGCGCTGTCGGTGGCGCGCGGCCGGCAGGTGAGCATCCCGAACTGGCAGCGGCCCAAGAAGAAAAGCTGAGGAGCCCGCCGGGCGCGCCGAGACGGGCGGCAGCGCATCCTTTCGCGCTCAGTCCTTGGGCCTCGACAGCGGCACGCGCGGCTGGAATTTCGCCCGGTGCAGGCAAAAGAAGGCCTTGACGTTGCGCACGTTCGCGTCGCTGGTGAAGAGCCGCCGCGCCAGCGCCAGGTAGCCGGGCATGTCGGCCGCGTGGACGATCAGGACGAAGTCCGGCCCGGGCGAGACGCGGTAGCACTGCTGCACGGCCTCGTCGCGCACCACGCGCGCTTCGAACGCCTCCTGCTCCTGCTGCCCCTGCCGGTCCAGGGTGATTTCCACGACCGCCTGCAAGCCGTGCCCCAGCAGCGGTGCGATGCGGTCGGCGCTGAGGATGGCGAGCTGCCGCTCGATCAGCCCTGCATCGCGCAGCCGCTTCACGCGGCGCAGGCAGGTCGGCGGCGAGACATGGACGCGGGCGGCGAGGTCCTGGTTGCTGAGCGACGCATCGGACTGCAGCTGGTCCAACAGGGCCAGATCGATGTTGTCGAGAGGAGTGTTTTGTTCCGACATAGCTTGCATTTTGACATTATATTTCATCAACACGTATGTTATGAATAAAATATTTAATCAAGCATGTTATTGAAATACTATTTCAAACCATCGCATTTAAAGTTCCTGCCCACGAACAGGAGAGAAAAGCATGTGCGGCATCGTCGGCGCGGTCTCCACGCGCAACATCGTCCCCATCCTCGTGCAGGGCCTGCAGCGGCTGGAATACCGCGGCTACGACTCGTGCGGGGTGGCGGTTTACGCGAATGGCTTGAAGCGCGCGCGCAGCACGGAAAGAGTGGCCGAACTGCTGGCGCAGGTCGAACAGGAACAGCTGCAAGGAAGCACCGGCATCGCGCACACACGCTGGGCCACGCATGGCGCGCCGGCGGTCCACAACGCCCATCCTCATTTCAGCCACGGCCCCGGACCGCACGCCTGCGAGAAGGACGGGCGCATCGCGCTGGTGCACAACGGCATCATCGAAAACCACGACGAGCTGCGCGCGGCGCTCAAGGCCAAGGGCTATGTCTTCGTGAGCCAGACCGATACCGAGGTGATCTGCCACCTGATCGACAGCCTGTACGACGGCGACCTGTTCGAGGCGGTCAAGGGCGCCGTCGGCCAGTTGCAAGGCGCCTATGCGATCGCCGTGTTCTGCAGGGACGAGCCGCACCGCGTGGTCGGCGCGCGCGCCGGCTCGCCCCTGATCCTGGGCCTGGGCGCGCAGGGCGGCGAAAACTTCCTGGCCAGCGACGCCATGGCCTTGGCGGGCGTGACCGACCAGATCGTCTACCTGGAAGAAGGCGACGTGGTCGACGTGCAACTGGGCCGCTACTGGGTGGTCGACAAGGCGCACAAGCCCGTGGAGCGCGCCGTGAAGACCGTGCAGGCACACAGCGGCGCCGCCGACCTGGGGCCGTATCGCCACTACATGCAAAAGGAAATCTTCGAGCAGCCGCGCGCCGTGGCCGACACGCTGGAAGGCGTGCAGGCGGTGGTGCCGGAGCTGTTCGACGGGCTGGGCGAAAAAGGAACCGGCGCGAGCGCCTGGCGGGTCTTCAAGGAGATCGACTCGGTGCTGATCCTGGCCTGCGGCACCAGTTACTACAGCGGCTGCACCGCCAAGTACTGGCTGGAGGGCATCGCGAAGATCCCGACGCAGGTCGAGATCGCCAGCGAATACCGCTACCGCGAAACCGTGCCGCATCCCGCGACGCTGGTCGTGACCATCAGCCAGTCGGGCGAGACCGCCGACACGCTGGCCGCGCTGCGCCATGCACAGAGCCTGGGCATGCAGCACACGCTCACGGTCTGCAACGTCGCCACTTCGGCCATCGTGCGCGAATGCAAGCTGGCGTACATCACGCGCGCGGGTGTGGAGATCGGCGTGGCCTCGACCAAGGCGTTCACGACACAGCTGGCGGGGCTGTTCCTGCTGACGCTGGCGCTGGCGCAGGCAAAGGGGCGCCTGACCGAATCGCAGGAAGCGGCGCACCTGAAGGCCATGCGCCACCTGCCGGCGGCGCTGGCCGCCGTGCTGGCGCTGGAGCCCCAGATCATCAGCTGGTCGCAGGACTTCGCGGGCAAGGAGCATGCGCTCTTCCTCGGGCGCGGCCTGCACTACCCGATCGCGCTGGAAGGCGCCCTCAAGCTCAAGGAGATCACCTACATCCACGCGGAAGCCTATGCCGCCGGCGAGCTCAAGCACGGGCCGCTGGCCCTGGTCACCAGCCAGATGCCCGTGGTCACGGTGGCGCCGAACGATGCGCTGATCGAAAAACTCAAGAGCAACATGCAGGAAGTGCGCGCCCGCGGCGGCGTGCTGTACGTGCTGGCCGACGCCGATTCGCACATCGAGAGCGAAGACGGCATCCACGTGATCCGCATGCCGGAACACTACGGCCCCCTGAGCCCGCTCTTGCACGTGGTGCCGCTGCAGCTGCTGGCATACCACACCGCTTGCGCCAGGGGCACCGATGTGGATAAGCCGCGCAATCTGGCGAAGAGCGTGACGGTGGAGTGAGGGCGAGGGCGGCGGTTCGCGCCAGTCGCGTCGGGAAGGCAGGATATTGACAATCCGCTGCGCGCATGTGAAAGAATGGCCCGAAGCCCGCGAGGCCGCTGATGCCGACGCCCCGAACCTGGACCGCCGCCGATGGAACCGAAGTCGTGATCCGGCCGATCACGCCGGACGACCTCGCGCTCACGCTGGCGTTCGACCAGAAGCTGTCGCCGGCGACGAAGTACCGGCGCCTGCTGTCGGACCGGCAGCTGTCTTCCGGAGAGCTGCGCCGCTTCACGAGCATAGACACGGCCCGCGAAGTGGCGCTGATCGCCGTCGTCGATGACGCTGGCGGCCCCAAGCAGGTCGGCGTGGCGCGCTGCGTGGACGACGAGGGGCGGGGATCGGCCGAGTTCGCCATCGTTCTCAGTGACGACTGGCAGCGGCGCGGCCTGGGCGTCGTCCTGCTGTCCGCCTTGATCGACGCGGCGCGGCTGCACGGCCTGCGGCGCCTGGAGGCGATCACGCTGGCAGAGAACCACGGAATGCTGAACCTGGCGCGCAAGCTGGGATTCAGGACGCGCGAGGAGCAGGGGGACGGCAAGATCGTCGGACTCGTGCTCGATCTGCATTGACGCGCGCAACCAGAAACCTTCCCGCGAGTGTGATCGTTGAATTGCTGGTGAAATCGGCACAGCAGCACATCGAAAGACCCCCGTGACCCGCCTCGCCACCCGCCTTACCCGCGCACTCGACCTGCGCCTGCCCATCGTCTCGGCCCCGATGGCGTTTGCCGGCGGCGGCGCGCTGGCGGCGGCCGTGAGCCGCGCCGGCGGCCTGGGGCTGATCGGCGGCGGCTATGGCGATCCGAGCTGGCTGGAGCAGCAGTTCGCCGCCGCGAGCGGTGAGCGCGTCGGCGTCGGCTTCATCACCTGGTCGCTGCGCAAGTCGCCGTCGATGCTGACGGACGTCCTCAAGTACCGGCCGGCCGCGGTGATGCTGTCCTTCGGCGATCCGCGGCCGTTCGCCGAGGAAATCCGTGGCACCGGCGCGGCGCTGATCTGCCAGTGCCAGGACATGGCCCACGTGATGGACGCGGTCGAGGTGGGCGCCGACGTGGTCGTCGCGCAAGGCGCGGAGGCCGGCGGGCACGGCGCCCTGCGCGGCACCTTGAGCTTCGTGCCCGAGGTGGCCGACTACCTGGCCGCGCATGCGCCGGATGCGCTGCTGCTGGCCGCCGGCGGCATCGGCGACGGCCGCGGCCTGGCCGCCGCGCTGATGCTGGGCGCCGACGGCGTGCTGGTGGGCACGCGCCTGTGGGCGTCCACTGAGGCGCTGGTGAAGGAGCGACATCACCGTGCGATCCTGGAGACCGACGGCGACGGCACGCTGCGCACCAGCACCCCGGACATCGCGCGACAGCTGCCGTGGCCGCGCGGCTTCACCGCGCGCGTGCGCCGCAACGCGTTCACCGAGCGCTGGCACGGCCGCGAAGCGCAGCTCGAAGCCGCGGTCGCGGTCGAGGGGCCGCGCTACCGGCAGGCCTTCGAGGCGGGCGATCCCGACCACACGGCCGTCTGGTTCGGCGAGGCGGCGGGCGTAATCCACGCGATCGAGCCGGCGGGCTCGATCGTCGAGCGCATGGCGGCCCAGGCCTCGGCGCGGCTGCGCAGCCACGGCGGCGCGGACCTGGCTTGAGGGGGCGACTTCCCGCGCCCCGCGCAGCGCCCCAACGCGCACGCTGCTGCGGCGTCGCTCACCGGGCAAGCGATGCGCTGCGCGGCAGCGAGATCGGCGCGCATTCGACACGGCCGGCATATCATGCAGGCAATGAACCGGATGGCCACGACCATGCTTTTCGCGACTGCGTTCGCGCTGATCGCCGGCTGCGCCGGCGCGGCGCCCGCGGCCGGTGGCGCCTGCAACGCGGACCGGGCTCGATTCGCAGCAGGCCAGCTGTTGACGGCGGACCTCGAGCGCGAGGCGAGACTGCGCTCCGGGGCCGCGACGGTGCGCGTGATCCGGCCCGGCCAGATGGTCACCCTGGAGTACAACGAACAGCGCCTGAACATCGAGGTCGATGCCGCGGGGCGCGTGACTCGCGTTCGCTGCGGCTAGAACCCGCGCCCACGGCGCGGCGCGGCGCCTGCTGGCCCCGCGGGGCCAAGCCGGGGTCAGTGCCCCGGTGATGCCGCGCATCTCATGACCGATCAACTGGAGGTCCCGGCCGCTTTCCCGCGTGCGCGGTACAGCCCGCATGGCGCGCCCGCAGCCGCGGCCGCGCCTCCTCGCCTGAATACGGGATAGGCAGCGCGGTGGGCAGCGTGCACGATGAATCCGCCTTCCCAGGTGAGTGAAAGAAAGCAGTTCACCGGGCGGGGGCGGGCGGGCACTGAGCGAAACCCGCGGCGCCCCGCTTACAACCACGCTCCAGGAGAAAGACATGAACCGCAATCTCGCGTCGGCCCTTGCCATCGCCACCGCCATCTCTGCCGCCCTGGGCGGCGCGGCCTTCTCCGGCAGCGCGCGGGCCGACGACATCACCGTTGACAACACGCCGTTCAAGAGCACGCGCAGCCGGGCCGAGGTGCTGGGCGAACTGATGAGCCAGCCCGCGCTCGTCAGGGCGGGAGCGAGCGAATGGGCGCTGCAAGGCAACGGGCCCCATGGGCTCCAGAGCACCTACACGAGCCAGCAGGCGCGCTCCGACTACAAGTTCTCGCGCGACGAGGTCCGTGCCCTGAACGCCGAAGACAGCGGCTCGAGCTATTTCAAGCGCAGCGTCGCCGCTGGGAACCCCACCAGCGTGATGGGCGGTCCGGCCCGCGCCGAAATTTACGGCGACGAATCCGAATAGGAGCAGCCGCCGGGCTCCCGGCGGCTGTCCGTCGAACTCCGTTGGAGCGGGAGGTTTCCATGAACCTGATGCCCGGCACTTCCCTTCTCGTGATCGCCGCACTGGCCACGCCCTTGGCCGTGGGCCAGATGCGCAGCGTGAACCTGAAGGATGCGAGCCATGATGAATTGAAGAGCGCCTTCCTGGTGTGCGACGGGGCGGCCACGCGCGGGCAGTTGGACAGCGTGACCGTCCAGCAGTGTTCGACCATCTACGAGCAGCTGAAAGCACAGGTCTTCGACGGTGATTTCGAACGCCTGCTGGCCTGGTGGCGCTTGCGCCCGGCCGCGGACGCGCGGGACGGCGAGCCCGCCGACCTGGACTGACGGCGGCGGCCCGCGCCGCGCGGGAGCTTGCGCCGGGCGCCGGCCCACGGTCGGGCGTCCGGTTCCGTGCCGTCGACCCGGGCCGCACCCCGGCGCGGCTGCATGGGCGCACGGCCGCGGCGGTCCGTCGAATCGCGATTTCGGCCCCCTCTTGCGCTGCCGCAAAGCGCACGCGTGCCGCAGCAGCTATGTTCTGCTGTTTCCCGCCGCAAAAGGGAGCGACGAAATGAGCCTTTTCGTCTGGGACGCGAAATACAGCGTGAACATCAGCGAGACCGACCGGCAGCACCAGACCTTGTTCGCCCTGTTCAGCGAGCTTTACGAGGCGATGCAGCAAGGGCATGGAAACGAGGTCGTGGGCAGGGTCCTCACCAGCGTGCTGGACTACACGACCTACCACTTCGAATACGAGGAAAACCTGCTGCGCCAGTACGGCTATGCCGACGCGGCGGCGCACCGGGCCGAGCACGCCAAACTGGCGCAGCAGGCCAGGACGCTGGAGCGCAGGTTCCAGGATGGCCAGAACCACGTCACGATCGCGACGCTCAAGTTCCTCAACGACTGGCTCAACGATCACATCCTGAGCTCCGACCGGAAGTTGGCGGTTTTCCTGGTCGCGAAAGGCGTGCGGTAAACGCAGGCGCGCAGCCGCCAGAGCCCCCCGGACCCAGGACCATGCTCACCCTGCGCATCAACGTCGCCTTCACCGCCGCGGCCGCCGCGGCACTCCGCGCCGAGCTGGGCGCCGGCCTCGACAGGCCCCGGCTCATGTTCAACCTGGAACCGCTCCACCTGGCGGGGAAACTGCCTGGAGCGGGCGACCTGATCGCCGACCTCAGGCTGAGTGAACGCGTCTGGCGGGTCGAGCAGCGTTCGTTGCTGGCCGACAACGATGGCCATGCCACGATCTCGCTCCTGGCCGGCCTGGCACCGGAGGCGAAACTCAACGGCGACCCGGGCGCGGAGCGCGTGCAGCTGACCGACCATGCACAGGCGGCGCTGTTCGCCGAACATGTCGGTCGGCAGCAGCAGCCCTCCGAGTGCCGGCTCCTGATGGTGGCCCTCAGCGCGACGCCCGATCTGCGTGTGGGGGACGTGGTGCGGGACGCGAGCTTCTCCCGCCATCTGTTCTTCATCGAAGAACGCCTCTTTGTCTGGACCGCGTCGAACGAAGTGCAGGTGCGCTACCTGCTGGACGTGGGCATCAAGTCCGGGTGACAGCCCTGCGCCGGCGCGCTTGAACCCTCGTGCCCGATCGCGGACTCTCGCGATGCGATGCGCGATGCGCGATGCGCGATGCGAACGCGTCCGGCCGATAAGACTATCGACCGCAAGCGCCAGGCGGCGACGGGATCGGCGCTGGCCTGAATCTTGACGGATGTCAAAGAAAGCGCCAGCCGCGCGTCCTCTGCGGGAGTGGAAGGCATTGTCCTACACCGGCCGCGCCGCGGCGGTGAAACACTGGGTCAAAAGAAGAAGGTACCCGGCATGGAACCTGTTGTGATCGAC
>JAMPXR010000035.1 GCA_023701085.1 Ramlibacter sp.
GGCGATTCGGCATCGATGAATGCGTGCTGCTCCAGCAGCAGTTCCATGATCGCCAGATGCCCGGCGGTGGCCGCGTAATGCAGCGGCGTCCAGCCCGGCTTGTTGACGTCGGCGTCGCGCTTGATGAGCTTCTTGACCATTTCGAGGTGTCCCTTCAGCGCAGCCATCATGAGCGGGCTCTCGTCTTGCGCGTTGCGGATCTCGACGTTGGTACGGGGCCAGTCGATCAGCACCTGGGCGCTTTTGAGCGATGAATCCCGCAAGGCCACGTAAAGGCCGCTCAAGCCTTTCGGATCTAGCGTGTTGGGGTCGAATCCACGCTGAAGCAAGGTAGAGACCGTCGCCGCCTTGTCCTGCTTGATGGCGACGAAGAAATCTTCGTACGATCCTGCATTTACAGAAGAAAAAACAAATAAAACAACTAGATAAATAATAATCTTGATGTTGTTTCTCATGATTGGATCAACCCGAACAGCCGCTCGAAATTGGTGCTGGTGATCCTCGCGACCTCTTCAAGGGGCAATTTGCGCAGCTCGGCCAGTTGGCGCGCCACATACGGCACATAAGAAGGATTGTTGGGCTTGCCCCGGTACGGCACGGGCGCCAGGTAAGGGCTGTCGGTCTCGATGAGCAGCCGGTCCAGCGGCACAAAAACGGCCACGTCACGCAGGTCCTGCGCGTTCTTGAAGGTCAGGATCCCCGAAAAAGAGACATAAAAGCCGCGGTCCAGGGCGCCACGGGCCACCTCGGCCGTTTCGGTAAAGCAATGAAAGACGCCCCCCGCGCTTGTCGGCGTCCCGTCTTCCCCCTCTTCGTCGAGGATTCCCAGCGTGTCCGCCGCTGCGGCGCGTGTGTGGATGACAAGCGGTCGCCCCGCCTGCCGAGCCGCCCGGATGTGGGTGCGGAAACGCTGGCGCTGCCACTCCATGTCGGCCACGGTGCGGCCCCCCTTGCGCTCGTCCATCTGGTAGTAGTCCAGCCCGGTCTCACCGATCGCGACCACCCGGGGCAAGCTGCAACGGTCTACCAGGTCCTGCACCCGAGGCTCGGTCACGCCCTCGTTGTCCGGGTGAACGCCCACCGTGGCCCAGAAATTGTCGTATTGCATCGCCAGGGCGTGGACCGCATCGAACTCCTCCAGCGTGGTGCAGATGCACAGCGCGCGGTCCACCTGCGCCCGTGCCATCGCCTGCCGGATTTCGGGCAGTTGGGAAGCGAGTTCGGGAAAAGTGAGGTGGCAGTGCGAATCGACGAACATGGCGGGGAATGCAAGGGCCGGGCACAGGCCTGCGCCGCGGGCAGCTACAAAAATTGTAGCTATTCAAATGGTTTGCGTGGGGCGCTCGGAAGCCAGGTGGCCGCCGAGGATTTCCTCGATCCGGATCTTGAGCAGGCGCGACTTTTCGTCGGACGGAAAACGCACGCCCACGCCCTGCGTCCGGTTGGCGGCGGCGCGCGCCGGCGTCACCCAGGCCACCTTCCCGGCGATCGGATAGCGCTGCGGGTCATCGGGCAGGGACAACAGCACGTAGACATCGTCGCCCAGCTTGTAGTCCCGGGTGGTCGGGATGAAGATGCCCCCGTCGGCGAACAATGGAATGTAAGCCGCGTACAGCGCCGCCTTTTCCTTGATCGCAAGCTGGATGACGCTGGGCCGGGGGGTGTTGGGCGCGGCTGTGCTCATATCAAGGCTTCGAGTTTATGGCGGACCGAGCCCGGCTCACAAGCGTTTCCAGCATCAGCCCGGCGTGGAACGGGTGCTCCACCGTGCGGACTGTGGCCGCGAGTTCACGCGCCCAGCCTGTCAGGGCTGCAAACGATGCCGAAGACGCGGCACTGGGCAGATCCACGGCCTGGAAAAACCGGGGCGCCGCCCCCGCCTTGACGGCCAGCAGGTCGTGACAAAGCTTCTGCAGTGCGCTGACCGCCTCCGCGGGCGTCCAGCCGGCGAGCACGCCGGCATCGCCGCGCGCCAGCGCCTTTGGCAGCACGGCCCATGCCTTGGCGTCGCGGGCGCTGCGGGAAAACGACAAAGCGTCCTCGGGACGGCCGCCGGCCGCGCGCAGCAGCGGCGAAGCGTCGGCGGGGTTCACGCCCTGCGCCTGCAGCCATGCCAGGGCCTCGCCCTCCTGCGGCCAGCCCATCGTGTGACCGAGGCAGCGGCTGCGCAAGGTCGGCAGCAGTTGGTGCGCAGCCTCGCTCGCGAGCACGAAGCGCAGATCGCCCGCGGGTTCTTCGAGTGTCTTGAGCAAGGTGTTCGCCGTCACGTGATTCATCCGTTCGGCCGGGTACACCAGCACGACCTTGCCGCGCCCTCGCCCACTGGTGCGCTGGGCGAACTCGACCGCATCGCGCATGGCCTCGACCCGGATTTCCTTGCTGGGCTTGCGCTTCTTCTCATCGAGTTCCTGCTGGGCTTTTTCAGGCAGCGGCCAGTCCAGTTCCAGCATGATGGTTTCGGGCATCAGCACGCACAGGTCGGTGTGCGCGCGGACCTCGACGGCGTGGCAGCTTGGACAGTTGCCGCAAGCCCCTTGCGCGCTGGGAAGGTCACACAGCCACGCGCGGGCCAGTTCGAGCGCCAGGCCGTACTGGCCCAGCCCGGAGGGCCCCTGCAGCAGCCAGGCGTGGCCGCGCTGGGCGAGCAGTTGCCGCGCCTGGGCGGCGATCCAGGGCGCCGCGGCTGTCATGCGAGCCAGCCCCGCTGGCGCAACGCCGCCAGCACGTCACTCCAGACGGCATCGCGCGCCTGGTCCGCCGCGATCCGGGCGAACCGCGCCGGCTGCTCCGCCATGCGGTCCGCGTAGCCGGCGGCCACGCGGCGGAAAAACTCCACCGGCTGCGATTCGAACTTGTCCGGGGCGCGGGCTGCCGCGAGCCGGCCGGCCGCGACCTCGGGCGCCAGGTCGAACCACAGCGTCAGGTCCGGCTGCCGCAGCGTACCGGCCGGCAGGCCCGGCACACCCTGGACCCAGCACTCCAGGGTTGCCAGGACCTGGCGATCGAAGCCGCGCCCATGGCCCTGGTAAGCGAAGGTCGCGTCGGTGAAGCGGTCGCACAGCACCACCTCGCCGCGCGCCAGTGCGGGCTCGATCACGCGCAGGAGATGGTCGCGCCGCGCCGCGAACATGAGCAGGGCTTCGGTGAGCGGGTCCATCGCGTCGTTGAGCACCAGCGAGCGCAGCTGCTCGGCCAACGGCGTTCCGCCCGGCTCGCGCGTGACCGTGACGACCCGGCCGCGGCCGCGCAGCGCGTCCGCCAGCGCCTGCACGTGGCTGGACTTGCCGGCGCCGTCGATGCCCTCGAAGGTGATGAAGAGGCCCTGTGTCATCGCGCGCGCTGGTATTTGTTGACGGCCCGATTGTGCTCGTCCAGGCTGGCGCTGAAATGGCTGCTGCCGTCGCCACGCGAGACGAAGTACAGCGCCTTGCCGGGGGCGGGTTGCACCGCGGCGACCAGCGACGCCTTGCCCGGCATGGCGATGGGCGTAGGCGGCAGGCCGGAGCGGGTGTAGGTGTTCCATGGCGTATCGGCCTGCAGGTCCTTTTTGGTCAGGTTGCCGTTGAACGCCGGGCCTATGCCATAGATGACGGTGGGGTCTGTTTGCAGCGGCATGCCCGTGCGCAGCCGGTTGTTGAACACCGCCGAGATCAGCGGGCGGTCCGCCGCCCTGCCGGTTTCCTTCTCGACGATGCTCGCCAGGATCAGCGCTTCGTCGGGCGTCTTCACGGCCGCGGTCGGCGCGCGCTGGCCCCACGCGTCGGCGAGGCGCTTGTCCATGGCCCGCATCGCGCGCCGCAGCACCGCCATGTCGCTGGTCCCCTTCGCATAGGTGTACGTGTCCGGGAAAAAGCGCCCTTCGGCATGCACCCCGGGCCGGCCGAGCAGGTTCATGATCGCGTCATCCGCCATCCCGCGCGTGTCGGGCTTGAGCATGTCCTCGCCCGCCAACGCGGCGCGCATCTGGCGGAAGGTCCAGCCTTCCACCAGCGTCACGGCCCGCAGGCTTTCCTCGCCGCGCGCCAGCTTGGCCAGCAGGCGGCGCGGCGTGATGCCGGACTCGATCTCGTAGCTGCCGGCCTTGATCAGCCGGGCCTGGCCGGAAAAGCGGAACCACCCATAAAGGAGGTCGGGATCCACATCCACCCCGGCATCGCGCACCGCCTGCGCCACGCCGCGCGGCAGGGTCCCTGGCTCGATCGCCAGGTCGACCGCGGGCGCCGCGAGGCGCAGGGGCTGGTGGACCCACCACAGGGCCCAAGCGCCGGCGGCCAGCGCGGCCACCGACACCAGCAGGAAGGCCGTCAACAGGAAACGCCGCACCGATCGCTGTCCCTACGTCATGGAATGAATTCGACGGAGGATGATAATTCAATGGAAATTGCGGCCGCTGCGGCGGCAAACGTGAGGGTTCGATGACTCAACTGCTCGAGGGCGTCACGCCCCTGCCCCATCTGGGCATCATCCGCGTGGAGGGCGACGATGCCGCCAGTTTTCTGCACGCCCAATTGACGCAGGACTTCGCGGCCCTGGGCTTGTCGCAGGCGCGTCTGGCGGCGTTTTGTACTGCGAAGGGCCGCATGCAGGCCAGCTTCGTCGGCTTCAAGCGCAGCCACACGGACATCCTGCTGGTTATGAGCCGCGACATCCTCGCGCCCACGCTCAAGCGCTTGACCATGTTCGTGCTGCGCGCGAAGGCCAAGTTGCGCGATGCGACGGCCGAGTTCGAGTTGTTCGGACTGGCCGGCGCAGCCGCAGGGAATGTCGCGCCCGGTGCCGGGGAGCCCTGGACCAAGACCGATGTGGATGCGGCCAGCGTGGTCTCGCTCTATCCAGCGGATGGACAGCCGCGCAGCCTGTGGGTGGCCCCGGCGGGAAGCGCTGCGCCCGCCGGACCCCGCCTGAGCCTGGAGCGTTGGCAATGGGGCGAGGTTCGCAGCGGCATCGCCACCGTCACGGCGCCCGTCGTGGAGGCGTTCGTGCCGCAAATGCTCAATTACGAATCGGTCGACGGGGTGAGCTTCAAGAAGGGGTGCTACCCCGGCCAGGAAGTGGTGGCGCGCAGCCAGTTCAGGGGAACCCTCAAACGGCGCGCCTATCCGGCGCATTCGCAGTCGCCACTGCAGGCCGGCCAGGAGGTCTTCCATGCGTCGGACCCGCAGCAGCCCTGCGGCCTGGTGGCGCAAGCCGCGGCTGCGCCCGCCGGCGGCTGGGATGCGATCGTCTCGATCCAGATCGCGGCGGCGCAGGAAGGCCGGCTCACATCGGGCGGGCCGGAAGGCCCGGCCTTGTCCCTCGAGGTTTTGCCCTACCCCTTGCTGGCCGACGTCTGACCGGTCGATTCCGGTGGCGGCGCGCCCGGAGCGGCCAGGCGGGCACGATAGGCGGGCGGTATGCGCTGCAGCACGGCGGCGCGATCCGCATCGGGAGCCAGCGCCAGGGCCTGCCGGAACGAGGCCAACGCCTGTTCCGGGTCCTTGGCGCCTTGCGCGTACATCTCGCCCAGCTGCAGGTAGCCGGCAATCCGGCTGGCCGGCCAGCCGACCATGCGCAGGCGCATCGCCTGGGCCGCCAGCGCGTAGTCGTCCGCGCGCCAGCCCAGGATGAAGCTGGCGTTGACCATGTCGTAGTCGTAGACCTTGTCGGCGATCGCCTGGCGCGCCAGTTCCAGTGCCCGCGCTTCCTGGCCGGTGCGGCTGAGCAGGACCACCTCCAGCGAACGCACGGCCGGCGCGCGCGGCTGGACGGCGCGCGCGCGTTCCAGATAGGCCATGGCTTCGCCCATGCTCCCCATGGAGGCATAGCCGCGGGCGATGTTGCACATGATCGCGACCACATGCGGGCGCGAGCCGAGGACGCTTTCCCAGATCCAGGTCGCGTTCTTCCAGTCGCCCCATTTGGCGAGCTCGTCGGCCACCATCGGCGTGATCTTGCGGTAGTGCGGATTGATCGCCACGCCGTCCCGGATCAGCTTGAGCATCTCCGACTTGATCTTGTTCCACTTGGGATGGTTGGGGTCACCCGAGCCCGAAATCGTCAGCGCGATCTTGGCCGCGCGCACGATCCTCTGCTCCGACGCCGCGGCCCGCTCGGTGATGAAGGCGGCCAGCGCGATGGCCGCGATCGCGAACCCCGCCAGCACGCGCGAAAAAGCCGGCCGCCAGCCCAGCCCGGCGGCCGCCGTCCGCCCCGCGAAACCCAGGCGCGCGTCGGACGCGGCCAATGCGCCCAGGCACAGCGCGAACAGCGCGCCGGTCGTGGCCATGCGCCAGGGAAACCCCATGTTGCTGACGATCAACAAGGCCAGCAGGCTGCACAGCAAGACCGCGCGCCAGGGCGCGTCGGCCTGGGCTTCGGCGCCGCTTGCCTTCAGGGTGCGCCACGCCGCCGTCAAAAGGTAGGCGGCCAGGCCGATCAGGAACAAGCAACCCACGAGCCCGTATTCGGCCAGCAACTGCAGGTATTCGTTGTGGACGTAGTAGTCGGTTTCCAGCTGGGCCCCTTCGTCCTGGAACAGCGGAATCTCGCTTTCCCAGGCGCCCGCTCCAACGCCGGTGATGGGTCGCGCCTGCAGCACCCGGGCGGTTGCCTTCCACATGACCATGCGGATGCCCAGCGACGCGTCGTTGGCCGCGATCGAACCGGTGCGCCCGAAGCCGCGTTCCAGGGCGGTGAGGCCGCGCTCCTCCTCGGCGATTCTGGCGTTGCCGGTGGGTATCAGCCCCAGTCCCACCACGGTCGCGACCAGGACGCCGGCGGCGACCAGGCGCGTGCGCATGTCCCAGGTTCCCAGCGGCAACTGCCCGCGATAGCGCCACGCGAGCAGCGGAAGGATCACCAGCAGCTGCAGCCACATCGCGACCAACGCGGTCCGGGCGCCTGTCATCAGGATGGCGACGATGACCAGCGCGCTGCTCGCCGCCAGCAGCGCAAGGTAGGCACTGCGGCGCGCCCGCGCCAGCAGCATGGCGGAAAACGGCAGGGTGCAGACGGCAAACTCGGCGAAGAAATTACGGTTGACGAACGTGGACGCGGGATTGGGCCCCTGCGGAAAGAGGCCGAAGTCGACCCAGAATTGCAGCGCGGCCCAAAACGCGGCCACGACGGCGCCGGCGTGCACTCCCCAGGCCAGCAAGGGCAGGCGTTCGCGTGACAAGGTATTGAGACCCAGCCATAACAGCACGCCGAACAGGAACCACCGGATGGCTTCGGTGCCGGCCAGATAGGTGTGCGACCAGGCCATGCTGCCCAGCGCGTAGGCCATGAGCCCCAGGGGCAGCCACATGAGGGCGTGCCAGCGCAGCGCTTCCCGCCGGCTGCGCTGTTGCCAGAAGAAAAGCAGCGCGGCCCCCAGCCCGGCAAAGGCCACCACGATGGACTTCAAGGTGTCCTGCAGCATCTCTTCATGCGGCACACCCAGGGCGGGCGTGAGGAACATGATCGCGGCAAGCATGGCGGCGATCGCGCCGCTGCCGGCTTCCCGCGGCAATGCCCTCGCCGCGGCGGCGCGCGCCTGCGGCTGTTGTTCAGCGACGTGCGGGCCCGCGACAGGCTGCGCCCCGGAGCCGGGCGCCTGGTCCTGGCGGATTCTTTTCTTCCTGGCCATCTGGATGCGTCGCTAAGAGCCTGCCAGGGGGCGGATCATCTCGATGTGGGCAATGCCGGCTTCGTCGAAGGGTTCTCCCCGCGGCACGAACCCCAGGCCGCGGTAGAACGCCTCGGCGCTGCGTTGCGCGTTCAGAACGGCCTCGCGGTCTGCGCGCGCCGCGGCGGCACTCAGCAAGGCTTGCACGAGCTGCCGCCCGACCCCCGATCCGCGCAGGACGCGGTGCACCGCCACCCGGCCTATCCTGGCGACGCCGGGACGCTCCTGCAGCAGACGCCCGGTCGCCAGGGGCTGGCCCATCCGGTTGAATGCGACCGCGTGCAGGGCCGCCGCGTCCGCCTCGTCCCATTCCATCTCGGCCGGGATGCGCTGCTCCTCGAGAAAGACCTCGCTGCGGATGCGCCGGGCCGCTTCGCCCAACTCGCCCCACGCGCCGGTCTTGACCTGGAACATGGCTTCGCCGGCCTCGTAGCCCGCGAAGATGTCGCGCAGCGCAGGCGGCACCGGCTGGGAGGTCTGCGTCGCCGGATCGGCGAAGACATAGACGAGCTCGCAGGTGATCAGCAATTCGTCGCCGCGAAAAATGGCACTCGTGAAATTCATCGAGGACTTGCCGATGCGCACGCACTTGAGCGCGACGTCCAGGCGGTCGTCCATGCGCGCGGAGGCATGGAACTCCACCGTCGCCTTCTTCACGAAGGTGTCGCCGCCCAGCAGGCGCATCGTCTCGTCGTAGGGCAGCGCCAGTGCCCGCCAGTACCCCGCCACCGCTGTGTCCACATACATCAGATAGTGCGCGTTGAACACGATCTTCTGCATGTCGATCTCGGCCCAGCGCACCTGAAGGCGGTGGAAATAACGGAAGTCCTGTCGCTTCATGGTTCAAGCATCTGTTTCAGGGCGCGCGCCGCGTCCGCATGGGCCCGCCGGGCCTCGGGGATCGCGCGCCCCATCTTGATGAATTCGTGGGTGACGCCGCGGTAGATCTCCAGGTCGACCGCGACGCCGGCGGCCCTCAGTTTATCCGCGTAGGCGATGCAGTCGTCCACCAGGGGGTCGCATTCGGCCAGTCCGAACCAGGCCGGCGCCACGCCGTCGACGTCCGGCGCATTCAGGGGAGCGAAACGCCAGTCCTCCCGCTGGCCGCGGGCGATGTAATGATCGAAAAACCATTCGATGTGCGGCTCTTCCAGCACCAGGCCGCGGCCGAAGCGCTGGTGCGACGCCGAGTCCTGCCACGCCGCGCAGCCCGGATAAAAGAGCAATTGAAGGGCCAATGGCAGGCCCTCGTCGCGCGCCATGATGGCGCAGACGGCGGCCAGCGTGCCGCCGGCACTGTCGCCCCCGACGGCCATGCGCCGGCTGCCCAGGCCCAGCTCGTGCCGGTGGCCGGCCAGCCACCGCGTCGCGTCCCACGCATCGTTCACGGCGACCGGGAAACGGTGCTGCGGCGCCAGCCGGTAATCGACCGACACGAGGGCGCAACCCCCGAGGCGGCTGAGTTCCCTGCACAACACATCGTGCGTGGCGATGCTGCCGATCGTGAAGCCGCCGCCGTGGAAAAACACCAGGACCGGAAGTGCGCCGCGGTCGGGCGCATACAGCCGCGCGGCCAGCGGATGCCCGTCACGGGCCGGGATGTGGAAGTCCTCCACGCGGGCAAGTTGCGCCCTGGGCACCTCGAGCACGCCGGCGCCGGCTTCGTAGGACGCCTTCGCCTGCGCTGTCGACAGGGTATGGATGGGCGGATAGCCCGCGCGCGCCATGCGCTCCAGCACCGAGCGCATGGCCGGGGTGAGCTGGGGGTATTCGGGCAGGAACTTCACCTGGAGCACGAGCGCCCAGACGTGCGAAGCCGCGCGCCGCGGCGCGGCGCCGCCGGCAGCGCGGACCTTCGCGCCGGCGCGGCGTTGGCAGGGATCCGGGATGATTTCATTCAGGCGTGCGTGCCGCTACAGTGGGGCTTTCAATCGTACATCCCGGAGCCGCCATGGCCTTCATCTATTACGTGACGCAGATCCAGTTCGACTTCGGCGCGGTCAATCTGCTCAAGCAGGAATGCGAACGCGTGGGCATCGCCCGCCCGCTCGTCGTGACCGATTCCGGCGTCAAGGCCGCGGGCGTCCTGCAACAGGCCTTGGACGCCATGGCCGGCATCCCGGTCGCCGTGTTCGACCAGACCCCGTCCAATCCGACGGCGGCGGCCGTGCGCGCCGCCGTCGAGGTGTACCAGGCCCATGGCTGCGACGGGCTGGTCGCCGTGGGCGGCGGATCGGCCATCGACTGCGCCAAGGGCGTGGCGATCGCGGCCACCCATGAGGGGCCGCTGACCCGCTACGCCACCATCGAGGGCGGCTCGCCGCGCATCACCGACAAAGTCGCGCCGCTGATCGCGGTGCCCACCACCAGCGGCACCGGCAGCGAGGTGGCGCGCGGCGCCATCCTCATCGTGGACGACCACCGCAAGCTGGGCTTTCACTCCTGGCACCTGGTGCCCAAGACGGCGATCTGCGACCCGGAGCTGACGCTGGGCCTGCCGCCCAAGCTGACCGCCGCGACGGGCATGGACGCGATCGCGCATTGCATGGAGACATTCATGTCGGCGGCCGTCAATCCCCCGGCCGACGGTATCGCCCTGGATGGCCTGGAGCGCGGCTGGGCCCACATCGAGCGCGCCACGCGCGACGGGGGCGACCGCGAGGCCCGCTTCAACCTGATGAGCGCGTCCATGGAGGGCGCCATGGCGTTCCAGAAGGGCCTGGGCTGCGTGCATTCGCTCAGCCACAGCCTGGGCGGCGTCGACCCGCGGCTGCACCATGGCACGCTCAACGCGGTGTTCCTGCCCGCCGTGGTGCGCTTCAACGCGCAGTGCGAGTCGGTGCGAAAGGACAGGCGCATGGAGCGCATGGCGCACGCCATGGGCCTGCGCTCGCCCGCGGACATTCCCGACGCCATCCAGGAGATGAACGCGCGGCTGGATCTGCCGCCCGGCCTGGCCGCGATGGGCGTGCGGCCCGACCAGTTCGATGACGTCATCAAGGGTGCGCTGGCGGACCACTGCCACAAGACCAATCCGCGCCTGGCCTCCTCGCGCGATTACGAGGAGATGCTGACGGCCTCGCTCTGACGGCGAAAGGCGCGTGCCACGGGCTTGCTACTTGCGCAGCTGCTGCAGCTTGGCAAAGGCGCCGGCCATCGCGGTATTGAGCTGCGGGCTGGCCGGCGCACGCTGGCCGCGCGCGGCGCCCTCGAAGCGGTTGCCCTGCGGGCCGTCGCGCCGCCGCGATGCTTCGCCCGGTTTCATCGACAGCGCGATGCGCTTGCGCGCGACGTCCACCTCCAGCACCTTGACCTTGACGATGTCGCCGGTCTTGACCACTTCGCGTGCATCGTTCACAAAGCGGTCGGACAACTGGCTCACGTGCACCAGGCCGTCCTGGTGCACGCCCAGGTCGACGAAGGCGCCGAACTGCGCGACGTTGCTCACCGTGCCTTCCAGCACCATCCCCTCCTTCAGGTCGCCGATGTGCTCGACGCCCTCGTTGAAGCGCGCGACCTTGAAGTCCGGGCGCGGGTCGCGGCCGCGCTTTTCCAGCTCGCCCAGGATGTCCTTGACCGTGATCACGCCGAACTGCCCGTTGGCGAACAGCTCCGGCTTCAGGGTTTTGAGCATGTCGGCGCGTCCCATCAGCTCCGTGACGGGCTTGCCGGTGGCGGCCATCATCTTTTCGACCACCGGATAGGTTTCCGGGTGGACCCCGGTCATGTCCAGCGCATTGTCGCCGTCGCGGATGCGCAGGAACCCCGCGCTCTGCTCGAAGGTCTTGGGCCCCAGCCCGCTGACCTCCAGCAACTGCCGGCGGCTGCGAAAGGCGCCGTGCGCTTCGCGCCAGCGCACCACGGCCTTGGCAACGCCGAGGCTCAGTCCGGAGACACGGGTGAGCAGCGGCACGCTGGCCGTGTTCAGGTCCACGCCCACCGAGTTCACGCAATCTTCCACCACGGCCTCCAGCGTGCGCGCCAGGTCGCCCTGGTTCACGTCGTGCTGGTACTGGCCCACACCGATCGACTTGGGATCGATCTTCACCAGCTCGGCCAGCGGGTCCTGCAGCCGGCGCGCGATGCTGGCCGCGCCGCGCAGGCTCACGTCCACCCCTGGCATCTCCTGCGAGGCGAACTCGCTGGCTGAATAGACCGAAGCGCCGGCCTCGCTCACCACGATCCTCTGGATGCCACCCTGTCCGCCTTCCAGCCTTTTCATGAGGTCGGCGGCGAGCTTGTCCGTCTCCCGGCTGGCCGTGCCGTTGCCGATGGCGATCAGGCTCACGCCGTGCTTGCGGCA
>JAMPXR010000036.1 GCA_023701085.1 Ramlibacter sp.
AGGTGCGCGCGCTCGCGCATGGCGATCATCGCGCCGATGTAGGTCAGCCAGATGAAGCAGTAGCGCGACATCTCGTCCGAGACCGTGATGCCCGAATTGAAGCCGTAGCGCAGCACCACATTGCCGAACACCATGATGACCATGGCGACCAGCGAGAGCACGACCAGCAGCTCGAGCAGCCGGAAGAATGCGTCGATCGCCTTGCGCATGATGTTCACGCGGCCTTCAGGCGGGAAGGCTTCTTGCGGCCGGCCAGCACCTGCTGGATGTCCTGGCGGGCGCCCTCGATCAGCACGATGATGGCCTTTTCGGCCTTCGCGGGGTTGCGCGCGATCACCGCGTCCAGCACGGCCCGGTGCAGCGGCAGCGAATTGCGCGGCCCGTCCTTGCGGGCCGTGGAGATCTCGAAGCTGGTGCGCAGCAGCGCGCCCAGCGCCTTGCTCATCTGCACGATCATGCGGTTGCGGCAGGCGCGCAGCAGTCCTTCGTGAAACAGCAGATCGTATTTCACGTAGTCGCCGCCCTCCTCCACCGCCCGGCGCATACCCTCGTAGGCCGCTTCGATTTCGGCGATGTCCTGCGCGGTGGCGCGCTCGGCGGCCATGCGCACGGCCGCGGGTTCCATCGCCCGGCGCAGGTCCTGCAGGTCCGCGAGGAACTCGGCCGTCAGCCCGGCTTTGCCCTGCCACACGATCACGTCCGGGTCGAACCAGTTCCACTGCTCGGCCGGCAGCACGCGGGTGCCGACCTTCGGACCGGTGGTGACCAGACCCTTGGCCGCGAGCGACTTCACCGACTCGCGGATCACGGTGCGGCTCACGCCCAGTTCCTCGCACAGCCGCGGCTCCGGCGGAATGGACGCGCCGGCCGCGTACCGTCCCGCAACGATCGCCTCGCCGAGGTAGTCGACCGTGTTGCCGTGGACGTTCTTCATGGTGGCCATTGGGCGGCAATGGTATGACGATATGACCTTACAACGGTCCGGGTTTACCCTGATTCTCTCGGGATTCCATGGACCGTCGGGACTCAATAGTCGTACCATAATACCTTTCCCCAAGGCCATCGCACAGGGGAACCCCACCACGAAACGGACGAGAAGATGGACGACAAACCCCGCAAGAAGCCCGAGGAACTTCGCAGCCAGCAATGGTTCGGCCGGCAGGACCGCGACGGCTTCGCTTACCGCAGCTGGGTCAAGGGCAAGGGCGTGCCGCATGACCAGTTCGACGGCCGCCCGGTCATCGGCATCTGCAACACCTTCAGCGAGCTGACGCCCTGCAACAGCCACTTCCGGACCCTGGCCGAGCAGGTGAAGATTGGCGTGTACGAGGCCGGCGGCTTCCCGCTGGAATTCCCCGTGATGTCGCTGGGCGAGACGCTGCTGCGGCCCACGGCCATGCTCTATCGCAACCTGGCCAGCATGGACGTCGAGGAAAGCATCCGCGGCAACCCGATCGACGGCGTGGTGCTGCTGATGGGCTGCGACAAGACCACGCCTTCGCTGGTGATGGGCGCCTCCAGCGTGGACATCCCGACCATCGGCGTCTCGGGCGGTCCGATGCTCAACGGCAAATGGCGGGGCCAGGAGCTCGGATCGGGCACCGGCGTGTGGAGCATGAGCGAACAGGTGCGTGCCGGCACGCTCAAGCTGCAGGATTTCTTCGAGGCCGAAAGCTGCATGCACCGCAGCCACGGCCACTGCATGACCATGGGCACGGCCTCGACCATGGCCTGCATGGTCGAGGCGCTGGGCCTCGGGCTGCCGGGCAACGCGGCCTACCCGGCGGTGGACGGCCGGCGCAACGTGCTGGCGCGCATGGCGGGCCGCCGCATCGTGGACATGGTGCACGAGGACCTGAAGCTGTCGAAGATCCTGACGCGCCAGGCCTTCGAGAACGCGATCAAGACGCTGGCGGCCATCGGCGGCTCCACCAACGCGGTGATCCACCTGGTGGCGATCGCGCGCCGCATCGGCGTGCCGCTCGCCATCGAGGACTTCGACCGGCTCGCCAGCGAACTGCCCTGCCTGGTCAACCTGCAGCCCTCGGGCGAGCACCTGATGGAAGACTTCTGCTATGCCGGCGGCCTGCCGGTGGTGATGAAGGAGATCGCGCGGCATTTGCATCTGGACGCCGTCACCGCGAACGGCAGGACGGTGAGCGAGAACATCGAAGGCGCGGTGAACTACAGCACCGAGGTGATCCAGCCGCTGGAACGCCCCTTCAAGGACAAGGCCGGCATCGCCGTGCTGCGCGGCAACCTGGCGCCGCGTGGCGCCGTCATCAAACCCAGCGCCGCGACGCCGGCGCTGATGGTGCACCGGGGCCGGGCCGTGGTGTTCGAGGACAGCGACGACTTCCACAAACGCATCGACGACGAAAGCCTGGACATCGACGAAACCTGCGTCATGGTGCTCAAGAACTGCGGCCCCAAGGGCTACCCCGGCATGGCGGAGGTTGGCAACATGCCGCTGCCGCCCAAGGTGCTGCGAAAAGGCATCACGGACATGGTGCGCATCAGCGACGCGCGCATGAGCGGCACGGCCTACGGCACGGTGGTGCTGCACACGGCGCCCGAGGCGGCTGCCGGCGGGCCGCTGGCTGTGGTGCAGAACGGCGACATGATCGAGCTGGACGTGCCGAACCGTCGCCTCCACCTGGACATCAGCGACCAGGAGCTGGCGCGGCGCCTCGCGCTGTGGAAGGCGCCCGCGCCGCCCTTGACTTCCGGTTACTGGAAGCTGTACGTCGATCACGTGCTCCAGGCGGACGAAGGGGCGGACCTGGACTTCCTGGTGGGCCGGCGCGGCGCCTTCGTGCCCAAAGACAATCACTGAGGCAGCATGGAAGCGGGCGGCGGCCAGCGCTTCGACGTCGCCGCGCTGGGCGAAGGGATGCTGGAGTTCAACCAGGTCGCGGCCGGACAGCCGAACTACCTGCAGGGATTCGGCGGCGACACCAGCAATGCGGTGATCGCGGCCGCGCGTGCCGGCGCGAAGACCGCCTATGTGAGCCGGGTCGGCGACGACTCGTTCGGCCGTTCGCTGCTGGGGCTATGGATCCACGAAGGCGTGGATGTCAGCGCGGTGGCGACCGACCCCGAGGCACCGACCGGCATCTATTTCGTCCACCATGGCCCGAACGGCCATGAATTCAGCTACCGCCGCGCGGGGTCTGCCGCCAGCCGCATGACGGCGGACTGGCTGGTGGGCGGTCCGGCCGGCGCGGTCATCCGCGCCTCGAAGATTCTCCACGTCTCCGGCATCTCTCTGGCGATTTCCGCCAGCGCACGCGCGGCCGCCTTCGCCGCGATGCGGCTGGCGCGCGAAGCCGGGGTGCGTGTCTCCTTCGACCCCAACCTGCGGCTCAAGTTGTGGACGCTGGAGGAAGCCCGCGCGGGCATCGCGACCGCCATGTCCCTGTGCGACATCTTCCTGCCCAGCCTCGACGATGTCACGGCGCTGACGGGCATGGCGGACGGCGGCGCCGTGATCGACTGGGGCCATGCCGCGGGCGCCGCGATCGTCGTGCTCAAACTCGGGGCCGACGGCGCCATCGCGAGCGAGGGCGCGCGGCGCGAGCGGATCGCGGGCCACCCGGTGTCCGCCGTGGACGCCACGGGCGCGGGCGACTGTTTCTGCGGCAACCTGCTGGCGCGGATCGCGGCCGGCGATGACATCTTCCAGGCGGCCCGCCACGCCAACGCGGCCGCCGCCCTCGCGGTGCAGGGCTTCGGCGCCGTCGCGCCGCTGCCGCGGCCCGATCAGGTGAGGGCCCTGCTGTGAACCGGCTGGTCGCGCTGGACTGGGGCACCTCGTCCTTGCGCGCGGCGCTGCTCGATGCCGGCGAGGTGATCGAGGAGCGCTCATCGCCGCGCGGCATCCTCACGGTGGCGCCGGGCGAATTCCCGGCGGTGTTCGAGGCCGCGTGCGGCGACTGGCTGCGCCAGGGCGGAGCGCTCGCCTTGCTGTGCGGCATGGTCGGCAGCCGGCAAGGCTGGATCGAAGCCCCCTATTGCCCTTGCCCGGCCGGCTTTGCCGACATCGCGGCGCGCCTGGCGTGGGTGGAGGCCGGACGCATCGCGATCGTGCCGGGCCTGCGCTGCGAGGCGCATGGCGTGCCCGACGTGATGCGGGGCGAGGAAAGCCAGGTGTTCGGCGCGCTGCGATTGCTCGGGCTCGACGAGGGCCTGTTCGTGCTTCCGGGCACGCACAGCAAGTGGGTGGAAATCAGGGGCGGGCGCGTCGAGAGCTTCTCGACCTTCATGACGGGCGAGTTCTATGCCCTGCTGCGCCAGCATTCGATCCTGCAGCGCACGCTGCCGCCGGCCGATGGCGAACTCGACACGAACGGCTTTCTGCGCGGCGTGACGCACGCGATGCAAAGCGGCAACCTGCTGCACGCCGCCTTCAGCACCCGCACCCTGGCGCTGTTCGATCGCTTGCCGTCCGGCGCCCTGCCGAGCTACCTGTCGGGGCTGCTGATCGGCGAGGAACTGCGTTCCCAGCGCCTGGCCACTCTCGCGCGGCCGCTCGTCGTCATCGGCGCGCCGGCGCTGGCGCAACGCTACGAACTGGCGCTGCAGGCGCTGGGCATTCCCGTGCGCAGCGCGGGATCGGAAGCGACCTGGCTCGGCCTGTGGTCCATCGCGCAAACACTGGAGGGCACCGCATGAATCCATCTTCGCGCCTGGCTGCCGCGCTGGCGGCCTGCCCGCTGGTCGCCATCCTGCGCGGCCTGCGCGCGGACGAAGCCCTGCCGGTGGCCCGGGTCCTGGCGGCCCGCGGCTTCAGATTGATCGAGGTGCCGCTGAATTCGCCTTCGCCCCTGGCGAGCATCGAGGCGATCGCGGCGGCGTTTGGCGACGCCGTGGTGGGCGCCGGCACGGTGCTCGAGCCGCGCCAGGTGCGCGATGTGCATGCCGCGGGCGGCCGGCTGGTGGTGGCACCGAACTTCGATCCGGCGGTGGTCCGCGAAGCCGCGCGGCTGGACATGATCTGCCTGCCCGGCGTGTTCACGGCGACCGAGGCCTTTGCCGCGCTCGCCGCGGGCGCGACCGGCTTGAAACTGTTTCCCGCCGAGATGATCCCGCCGGCAGCGATCCGGGCGCTGCGCGCCGTGTTGCCGGCCGACGCGCTGCTGCTGCCGGTGGGCGGCGTGGGCGCCGCCAACCTGCACGGCTATCTCCAGGCCGGCGCCGACGGCGTGGGCATCGGCTCCTCGCTTTTCAGGCCCGGCATGGCCGTGGCGCAGGTGGAGTGCAATGCGCTGGACCTGATGGCCGCCTGCGCGGGCGCGCTCAGGACTTGAAGCGCGGAGCGCGGCCCGGGCGGTGGCGCAGCTACTGCGCCGACGGAGCCTGCAATCCGAGCAACGCGGCCAGTTCGGCCGTGGGCATGCCGCCCTCGCGCGTCACCAGCGCGCCGGTCTGCGCATGCTTGGCGACGATGCTGGGAACAGCCGCGAAGCCGTAGCGGTTCATCAGCGCGGTGTTCTTGACCACCGCCGCGCGTTCGGCATCGCCGGCGCCCATGGCCGAGATCCCGCCCCCCTTGGCACTGATGGAAGCCTCGTGTTCGTCCATGGTGGCGATGGGGTCCTTCGCCGCGAGCAGGGTCGCGCCCTGCGCCTCGCTCGTCTTGTTCAGCAGGGCCACGGGAATCCAGACGAACTTGGCCTGGGACTTCAGCGGCTTGGCCGCCTTCCACAGCGCGGCGCAATGCGGGCACTGCGGATCGAAGAAGACGTACACCGTGCGCGTGCTCATGGGGGCGCCCACCGTGAAGCCGCGGGCTTCCGCCTCGACGGCGGCGGTGGATGTTTCGGTGGCGGCGGGAGCCTTGGCGGGCGCCGTACCGGGGCCGTCCTTGCAAGCGGACAGCAGCAGGGCGGTGCTCAGGGCCAACAGGGCGAGGGTCGGTGTTCTCATGGACTTTCCGGTCAGAAATGGCAATCCGCCGACGATACCAAAGCGGCGGCGCCCGCGCCGGACGCCTCACCCCCAGGGGATCGCCGCCCGCGCCGGGGCCGCCGCGGAACGCAGCTCCACGCAGCGGGTCAGCAGGGCATTGTGGATCTGCGCGTGCAGCTTCGCGAACTCATCGGTCCGGCCGGCCGGGGGCGCGGCCAGGGACAGGCGTTCGACGCAGTTGGCGCGATCGAGCTCGGCGCCCACCGCGACAAGGTAGTGCTCCAGCGCCAGCAGGCTGCTGTCCGCCGCGCCCGCGCGATAGCGCTTGAGCTCGCCCACGATGCCCTGCCAGCGCTGCACCGTCGGGTACGCAGCCGCCGATGCGCCGCCATGCGGCAGGTAGGCGCCCGCCTCGCGGCCGATGTCCTCGAGTTGGCCCAGCTGTTGCGCGAGGGAGTAGCGCAAGGTCAGTTTGTCCGCGACGCCGAACGCCTGGAGCACCGGGGAGCCATCGCCGCGCCACCAGCCGAAGTGCCGCGTGCGATCGGAAAAGATCGCGTTGCGCGCCATCGCCGCATCCGCCAGCGCCAGCCGCGCCAGCAACTCGCGCGACAGCAGCGACCGCAGCTGCTCGGCCCGGTCGCGCGCGCCCAGACCGGCCAGCAGGGCCAGCACCTGCGCCAGCTGCTCGTGTTGCGCGCGGTAGGCCGCAACATCCGCGGCGGCGCCTCCCGCCGGCAGCAGGGCTGCCACGGTCGCGTCCTGCACCAGATCGGCCAGGTGGGCATCGACGAAACGGGCGACCGCCGCGCGCGCGCCGGGCGGGAAATTGGGCAGTTCCTTGTCGGTGAAATGGCGGCGTGCCTCGCCGAACGACAGCGCCTGCTGCAGACGGCCGCTGTCCCAGGACAGCGGGCCCGCCGCGTCCGCGGGAATCGCGCGCCGGGCCGGCGCCACCATGAACGGCTGGCGCAGCAGCGCCGCCAGCCCGTCACGCAAGGCGCGGCGCGGCGCCGACAGCACCAGCCGGCCCTGCTGCGGGCTCCAGACCAGCGCGGCATCGCCCGCGGCGTCCAACGTGGGGCCGAACGTGGCGCCGAACTGCCGGCGGAAGCGCTCGAGCGCCACGGCCGATTGGCGCTGCACCTGCACCACCGCTTCGGGCCCCAGCAATCCGATGGCGGCGATGCGCTCCAGCAGGGGTTCGCGCGGACCCGCCGCCGTGCCTTTGCGATGCAGCCATCCGTACTCTGGGCGTTCCAGCAGCAACTGCTGTTCGTCGAGCGCGGCGATCACCTCGCGGTAGGCGTCCACCGTCTCCCCGAATCCCAGGGGCGCGGCGCGCGGCGCGAACAGCCGCGCGTAGCGCGCGGCGAGAAAGGCTTCCGCCGCCAGCAGGTCGTTGCGCTCGAACATCCGCGCATCGAGCGCGTGCATCGCCTTGGCCAGGCTGCAGCGCACCGCCCGCTGGATGCGCGGTACGCCCCTGGCCGTGAAAGTGACGTCTTCCGGCTTCAGCCCGGTGCGGAAGAAGCCGACGCTGCGCGAGAGTTGGCCCGGCAGTTCCACCCCCAGCGTGTAGCGCACCAGCAGGCGAAGGTGCCCCGGGTCCGCGCCGCCCTGGCCTTGCAGGGCCACCATCGCGCGCACCGCGCCGTCCAGCTGTTCGATGGCGGCCAGCTGCGCCTGGACCGCGCTGCGTTCCGCCAGCTCGGATGGCGCGGCGCCGGCGCGGGGCGGCATCGCCACCGGCGGTGGCGACGCGCAGTCGCCGGTGGCAACCAGTTCAGCGGTCTGGCCGTCCTGCGGCACGCCGGTCAGCTGGCTGGCGCGGAAATGAAGTTCGCGGCGCACCGTCTCCACCGCGATGTCGCTGAAGGCGCGCTCGATGCGCGTGGCCGCGCGCTGCCGCAGCGGATCGAAGAGCCGCCAGGAACCCGGCACGAACAGCGCCCAGCGCGAGTCGTCCTTGAGCTTCTCGCTGGCCGCCAGCAGCGCCAGTGTCTTGACGCGATACCACTCGCGCGGAATGGGCTCGCGGCGGGCGTCCATGTGCTCGCGAAAGACCGTGTCGGCACGGATCTGCAGCAGCGTGCGGGCCAGCTCGTCCTCCCAGGCGGCAAGCTGGACGGCCGCCGCCAGCAGCCCGGCCGTCCAGATGGCGAGCAAGGCGGCAGCGGCCACGCGCAGCGGCAGGCGCCACCCGCCGGACCGGGCAGTCCAGCGTGTCCATGGCTGCGCCGCGCGCAGCCTGGCCCCACGCGCCCAGCCGGCCTCCAGGAGGGCGCGCAGCGGCCGGCGCGCAGCGCTCATAGGGACACCTCGACCGCCGGGGATTCGCTGTCCAGCACCTGCCGCACCGGCCACGAATGCCAGAGCCACAGCAGCTCGGAAGCCACCAGCAGCGCCAAGGCGACCAGGACATAAGGCCCGGCGGCACGCAGTCCCGTGCGCGGCGAATGGCCGGGGCGAAATCCCGAACGGGCCGGGGCATTCAGGCGCATGACCGCGTCTCGCGTGTGTGGATGGCACGAAATTATCGAAGCGCAGGCGCCCGCGTGCGGCCCTGCCGCACGAGTGTTTCGAAGAACAACGTCTGTTTACCGGTCGCGCCGATGACTCACGGATGCGGCGCGCGCCAGGTCCGCCGCCGAGCTTCGCGTGCACGGCGGCGGTGCGGTGCGGCGTTTCGGCGCCGCGCGGCGCGCGTCATGCGCCGGCATCTTCATGGGGCAGCGGCGACAGCAGGCCAAGGCACTCATCGATGAGGCCATGCAGTTCGACGACGCGCCGCGGTCCCAACAACTGGTTGATGCCTTCCTGGGCGACACGCCAGCGCCGCTGCGCTTCCTGCCGCTTTTCGCGGCCGGCCCGGGTGACGCGCACCGTTCGGCTGCGCTGGTCCGCGCCGGGGCCCAGCTCGACCCATCCGGCCTCGATCAGGGGCCGCAGGTTGCGCGTGAGCGTGGAAGGCGTGATCTGCATCTCCCGCGCCAGGTCCACCGGGCGGACGGGGCCGAGCTTGAGCACGTAGGACAGCAGCGAGTACTGCGTGCCCTTCAGGCCGGTCTTGCCGACCTCGGCGTCGTAGTGCTGCGCCACCCGCCGCATCAGCTGGCGCAGCTTCAGGTTGGTGCAACCTTGGGGCTTGACAGCGCTGTCCATGTCATTTATTGTAGCTGCAATTATTGCATATGCAAGTTTTGTGGCGAGTTCGCCGCGGTTCGATCAGGAGTGACGATGTCCAACATGAACCATCTCGAAGCCTGGCTGGCCCAGGAACAGGAAGTGCGCTCCCGGATCGGCAGCGGCCCGGGCGCCGGTGTCGCCACTCCCGCGCAGCTCGCCGGCAGGAGCGGGCTGGACGTGATGCGCGCCATGCTGCGCGGCGAACTGCCCTACCCGCCCATCACGGAGACACTGGATTTCGCGCTGGTCGAGGTGGAGGAAGGCCGCGCGCTGTTCCAGGGCACCCCGGGGGCGGCGCATCTCAATCCCATGGGAACCATTCACGGCGGCTGGTATGCCACCCTGCTCGATTCGGCCATGGGCTGCGCCGTGCACACCAGGATGCCGGCGGGCCGCGCCTACACGACGGCCGAGCTCGGCGTGAACCTGGTTCGTGCCATCGGCGCCAAGGTGGCGCGCGTCCGGGCCGAAGGCAAGGTCATCCATTGCGGCCGGCAACTCGCCACCGCCGAGGGGCGGCTGTACGGGCCCGACGGGACCTTGTACGCCCACGCCACCACGACCTGCCTGGTCTTCGACGTGAAATAACGACCACCCGAAGCGCCTTCGGCGCCTGCCCTGTTCAGCCGGGCGGCAGCATCTGCGAGGCGGCGCTGGCCAGCGCGTGCCAGTCGACCGGCTTGAGAAAGAACCGGTCGGCGCCGGCCTCGATCGACTGCGCCGGCAACTGCGGGTCCGCGCGTCCGGACAGCATCAGGATCGGGCCGCGCCACGAGGCGCGCATGCGCCGGCAGCATTCGAGGCCATCCATGCCCGGCATCTGGTAGTCGACCACGACGACATCGAAGCCGCCGCGCGCGAAAATCTCCAGTCCGCGCTCGCCCCGGTCGGCCTCGGTCACGACGAACCCGTGGTCCTCGAATGCCGTCCGCACGAAACTCCGGATGTTTTCGTCATCGTCGATGAGCAGTGCGCGCCGCGCGGTGGCCTGGACCTGGATCATGGTGTTCGTCCGGCCGGCGCCGCGCAGCCATCGCGATACCGGCCGATGCTGCGACTCTACGCGGATGAGCTTGGCATCCGCTAGGCGCTTTTCTTAACCACAACGGTTGTGTGCGGACATGGAAACTTGAGCTCGAATGTCCGCAGGCGGGCGCCGCACCAGGGCGCCGCGGGTCATGGATGCGCGCGCTACCCGGGCGGCTCCCAGCCGCCGCCCAGCGCCTTGTAAAGCAGCACCTGGTTCTGCAGCTGCAGCAGGCGCGCCTGCACCACCGCCTGGCGCGCGGCGAACAGGGAGCGCTGCGCATCCAACAAGTCCAGGAAGCTCGAGATGCCGGCGTTGTAGCGCAGCTCGGCCAGCCGCAGGCGGGCGGCCTCGGCTTGCGCGACGCCGCGCTGCGCCGCGAGCTGCTCCTCCAGGGTGGCGCGGCCGGCGAGCGCGTCGGCCACCTCGCGGAAAGCGGCCTGGATCGCGCGTTCGTACTGCGCCACCGCGATGTCCCGCGCCACCTGGGCCGAAGCCAGTCCGGCGCGGTTGCGCCCCGAGTCGAAGATCGGTTGCACCAGCTGCGGCGCCAGGGTCCAACCCCACGAACCGCCCTTGAACAGCCCCGAGAGTTCGCCGCTGGCCGTGCCGACGCCCGCCGTGAGCGAGATGCGCGGAAAGAAAGCCGCGCGCGCGGCGCCGATGTTCGCGTTCGCGGCGATCAGCTGCTGCTCCGCCTGCCGCACGTCGGGGCGGCGTACCAGCACCTCGGACGGCGTGCCCGCCGGCACATCAGGCAAGGTGACCGAGGCCATCCCGGGATCGGCCTTGAAATCCGCCGGCAGGGGCTGCCCCAGCAGCAGCGCCAGCGCGTTCTGGTCCAGCGCGCGCTGTCTGTGCAGCTGCGACAAGGTGGCGCGGGCACCCTCGGCCAGCGACTGCGCCTGCCGGAAATCCAGCTCCGACGCGACGCCATGCTCGAAGCGCAGCTGGGTCAGGCGCAGCGATTCCTCGCGCGTGGCCAGCGTCTGGCGTGTCAACGCGATCAGTTCCTCGTCCGCCAGCAGGGCGAGCCAGTTGTTCGCCACGGCGGCGACCAGGCTGGTCTGCGCCGCGCGACGCCCTTCCTCCGTGGCGAGGTACTGGGCCAGCGCCGCCTCGCTCAGGCTGGCGATGCGTCCGAACAGGTCGATCTCCCAGGCGGTGAACGCCAGGCCGGCGGTGTAGGCGCTCGCCGTGCCGCCGCCGGCGGTGGGCGTGCGCGAGCCGGCCACCGCCACGCCGACCGTGGGAAACCGGTCGGCACGCCGGATGTCGTACTGGGCGCGCGCCTGTTCGATGTTGAGGACCGCCACGCGCAGGTCGCGGTTGTTGCGCAGGGCCGTGGCGATCAGCTGCCGGACGCGTTCGTCACCGAAGAACGCCTCCCAGGCCGGCTGCGCGGCCGGCGTGCCAGTGGCGGCGGGATAGGGCCAGTCGGCGGGCACCGGCGTGGCGGGCCGCTCGTACGCGGGCATCATCGAACAGCCCGCCAGCAGGGCGATGGCCGCCAGGGTCGCGGCGCGCATGGGGACCGGCGGCTTCATGCCCGGTCTCCCGCGGCGGCGCCGTCCGGAAGTTCCTTGTCGAGTTCGTGCATATACAGGCGCCGTTGCCGTTCGCTGCCCTTGAAATAACTGCGCACCACCACGAAGAAGATCGGCACGAAGAACACCGCCAGGCCGGTCCCCGTGAGCA
>JAMPXR010000037.1 GCA_023701085.1 Ramlibacter sp.
GTGATGCCCATCGCATCGGCGGCGTCCTGCGCCTTCTCCGAAGTCTTCCAGAGGATGGAAGCGCAACCCTCCGGACTGATCACGGAATAGATCGAGTACTGCAGCATCAGCACCTGGTCGGCCACCGAGATCGCCAGCGCCCCCCCGGAGCCGCCCTCGCCGATCACCGTCGTGATGATCGGGACTTCCAGCTGGCACATCTCGAAGATGTTGCGCCCTATCGCTTCGGACTGGCCGCGCTCTTCCGCGTCGATGCCGGGGTAGGCGCCCGGCGTGTCGACGAAGGTGAACACCGGCAACTTGAATTTCTCGGCGGTCTTCATCAGCCGCAGCGCCTTGCGATAGCCTTCCGGGCGGCTCATCCCGAAGTTGCGCATGGCGCGCTCCTTGGTGTCGCGGCCCTTCTGCTGGCCGATCACCATGCAGGCGTTGCCGTTGAAGCGCGCCAATCCCCCCACGATCGAGAGGTCGTCGGCGAACCGGCGGTCGCCGTGCAGCTCGATGAAGTCGGTGAAGATCTCGTTCACGTAATCCAGCGTGTACGGCCGCTCGGGGTGGCGCGCGATCTTGGTGATCTGCCACGGCGTCAGCACGCTGTAGATGTCCTTGGTCAGCTGCTGGCTTTTCTTGCTGAGCTGGTCGATCTCCTCCGAGATGTCCACAGCCGATTCCGTCTGCACGTAGCGCAGTTCTTCGATCTTGGTCTCGAGTTCCGCGATGGGCTGCTCGAAATCGAGAAAGGTCTTCTTTGCCAAGGTGTTCTCCTTGTTCTCCGTATCCGCCGTCGCTCAGCGCCGCACCTCTGCGCTTCGCGACCCATGGGTTCACCAGCAGCGCACGCTATCCCACGGTCCATTCGCGGGCCGCCGCGGAACCGGCTTTGCCGGGCCGCCGGCGGCGCCCCCTTGAGGGGGAGGCGGCCGCAGGCCGCTTCGGGGGTGGGCTAATACTCCACCGGCAGCGGGTCCAGCGAGCGCCAAATATACCAAGTCGCCACACTGCAGAATGGATCCCAGGCGGCGGCCACCTCGCGCGCATCGCTGCGGCTGACCGGATCGCCCGAGAAGTAGTTCCGACTGATCCCCGTGATGAGCCCCACGTCGTCGAGCGGCAGCACGTTGGGCCGCATCAGGTGGAAGATCAGGAACATCTCGGCCGTCCAGCGGCCGATGCCGCGGATGCCCACGAGTTCGGCGATGATGTCCTCGTCCGCCATCTCCTTCCAGGCATCCACGCGGATCGCGCCCGAGTCGAAATGCAGCGCCAGGTCGACGAGGTATTCGATCTTGCGGGCCGACAGGCCGGCCGAGCGCATGTCGTCGACCTTGAGCTTGAGCACGTTCGCGGCGCTCATGCGGCGGGGCAGCCGGGCGAACCGGTCCCATACCGTCTGCGCGGCCTTCACCGAAATCTGCTGGCCGACGATGCTGCGCGCCAGCGTGGTGAAGGGGTCGCCGCGCGACCGCAGGCAGGCTTCGCCAAACTGCGGAATCAGGCGCTTCATCACCCGGTCCTTGCGCGACAGGTGGCGCCGCGCCTCGTCCCAGTAACCGGGCGCGGTCGTGACGATGCGGGGCGGCACCGAATTCACGTGGCGGCCTCCCAGGTCGTGCCGGACGGCGAGTCCTTCAGCACCACCCCTTGCGCCAGCAGCTCGGCGCGAATCCGGTCGGCCTCGGCGAAGTTCTTCGCTTTCTTGGCGGCCGCGCGCTCGTCGATCCGCCGCGCGATGGTCGCCTCGTCCAGCCGCGTGCCCGCGCGCAGGAACGTCTTGGGATCGCCTTGCAGGATGCCCAGGCAAGCGCCCAAGGCCTTGAGCAGTCCGGCCGCTTGCGCGGAGCGGGTGCGGTTCACCTCGGCGGCCAGATCGAACAGCACGGCGATCGCCTCGGGCGTGCCGAAATCGTTGTCCATGGCCGACTTGAACTTCGCGGCTGGCGGCTGCGCCCAGTCGACCACGACCGGCGCCGGCGCCACCAGGTCCAGCGCGGTGTACAGGCGCCTGAGCGCGCCGCGCGCATCTTCCAGGTGCGCGTCGCTGTAGTTCAGCGGGCTGCGATAGTGCGAGCGCACGATGAAAAATCGCAGGGTCTGCGCGTCGAAGCGCTCCAGCACCTCGCGGATCGTGAAGAAGTTGCCCAGCGACTTCGACATCTTCTCGTTGTCAATGTTGACGAAGCCGTTGTGCATCCAGTAGCGCGCCAGCGGCTGCCCGTTCGCTCCCTCGCTCTGCGCGATCTCGTTCTCGTGGTGCGGGAACTGCAGGTCCGCGCCGCCGCCGTGGATATCGAAGGTCTTGCCCAGCAGCGCGCAGGACATCGCGGAGCATTCGATGTGCCAGCCCGGGCGGCCCTTGCCGTAGGGACTGTCCCACTGGGCGTCGCCAGGCTCGCTCGGCTTGGCGGCCTTCCACAGCACGAAGTCCAGCGGGTCTTCCTTGCCGTCCAGTACCGCGACGCGCTCGCCCGCGTGCAGTTCGTCGAGCGACTTGCCCGACAGCTTGCCGTAACCGGGAAAGCGCCGCACCGCGTAGTTCACGTCGCCGCCTTCGGCCCGGTACGCGAGCCCCTTGCCCTCGAGCTGGCGCACGATGTCCAGCATCTGGGGCACGTAGTCGGTGGCACGCGGCTCATGCGTCGGCCGCTCGATGCCCAGCGCGTCGAAGTCGCGGTGCATTTCCGCGATCATGCGGTCGGTGAGCGAGCGCACGGTCTCGCCGTTCTCCACGGCGCGGCGGATGATCTTGTCCTCGATGTCGGTGATGTTGCGCACGAAATTCACCGCGTAGCCGCTGGCCTTCAACCAGCGCTGCACCAGGTCGAAGGCGACGTTGGCGCGGGCGTGGCCGACGTGGCACAGGTCGTAGACCGTGATGCCGCACACGTACATGCGCACACGACCGGGCTCGAGTGGCGAGAAATCCTCCAGGGCACGCGAGAGCGTGTTGTAGATGCGCAGGCTCATGAGTGATGTCGTGGCGTCGGTCGGCGTTGCGTCGTCGCTCGGCGCTGTTTCGGATCATCCAAAAGGGGTTCAGGGAGTTGACCGGGCCTCGCGCATGCAGTGCCGGCTGGCTACAATCCCGGGCAGTATATAGCCCCCTGGTGCGGGCTTGCAGTCGCGAGATATTCAACGAGGCCTTATGACGCGTGGCGGCAGTGCCCTTCCCCGAATCCTTCCGGTCCTGGCGCTCGCCGCGGCGTTGTCGATTCCGCTGCCGGGCCTGGCCGATGCCTACGGCGACGTCGACCAATTGATGAAGTCGGGCAAGCTGCCCGAGGCACTGGCCAAGGCGGACCAGTACATCGCGGCGCGGCCGCGCGATCCGCGGATGCGCTTCCTCAGGGGCGTGATCCAGACCGAGTCGGGCCGCACGGGCGATGCCATCGCGACATTCATCGGCCTCACGCAGGAATACCCCGAGCTGCCCGAGCCGTACAACAACCTCGCCGTGCTCTACGCGGGCCAGGGAGAATTGGACAAGGCGCGCGCCGCGCTGGAGCTGGCGGTTCGCACCAACCCGGACTACGCGACCGCGCAGGAGAACCTGGGCGACATCCATGCCCGGCTGGCGAGCCGGGCCTATGAGCGCGCCGGGCAACTCGATCCGCGCAACGCGAGCGTTGCGCCCAAACTGGCGCTGATACGCCAGTTGCTCTCGCAAGCCGCGAGCCAGGGCGCGCGGCCGGCGGCGCCCGTGCCGAACCCGCCGGCCGGCAGCGCGAAACCGCCCGCCGCCTCCGGCGGCTGAGCAGCCCGCCTCCCGGCGCCGCAGTTAACATTAGAGTTCTTTCGCGCATACCGCACAGCGGGTCGCCGGCGGCGCGTGACATCCCGCCCGGGCCAGCGCGAAGAACCTCGAGTCCTCAAGGAGCTACCAGCAAAATGACAACTGTCATGCAACGCCGCAGCGCGGCTCTCGCACTGTCCCTGGGCCTGGCGGCGGGCCTTGCCGCCGCCCAGGACGCGCCCAAAGTGAAGTTCGCCACCACGGCCGGCGACATCGTCGTGGAGGTCTATCCCGACAAGGCGCCCAAGACGGTGGAGAACTTCCTGCAGTACGTGAACGACAAGCACTACAACGGCACGATCTTCCATCGGGTGATCGACAACTTCATGATCCAGGGCGGCGGCTTCGACACCAGCTACATCCAGAAGCCGACACGGCCCGCGGTGCGGCACGAGGGCCAGGAGGCGCTGGCCAAGGGCGGGCCGAAGAACGTGGTGGGGACGCTGGCGATGGCCCGCACCAGCGACCCCCATTCGGCCACGGCGCAGTTCTTCATCAATGTCAAGGACAACACTTCGCTCGACCCCGTGGTCATCCCGCCGGGCGACCCGGTGCCCCGGTTCGAATACCAGGGCCGCGTCTACGAGAACGTGCAGCGCGCCCAGTTGCTGGCCTCGCCGCAGCTCTATGGCTACACGGTGTTCGGCAAGGTCGTCAGCGGCATGGACGTCGTCAACAAGATCAAGGCCATGCCCACCGGAGCGGGCGGCCCGTTCGGCAGCGACGTGCCCAAGACGCCGGTGGTCATCACGTCGGCGACGGTCGTCAAGTAATCAAGGCAGAGAGGATCCATCATGAGCAACCCACGAGTCGAACTCCACATCGCAGGCTACGGCGTCATCGCCCTCGAACTGGACCGGGACAAGGCGCCCAAGTCCGTCGCCAACTTCCTGTCCTACGTCGCCAAGGGCCATTACGACAACACGATCTTCCATCGCGTGATCCCGGGATTCATGATCCAGGGCGGCGGCTTCGAACCCGGCATGAAGCAGAAGCCGACCGACGCGCCGGTCGAGAACGAGGCCAACAACGGACTGAAGAACGCGAACTACACGGTGGCGATGGCGCGCACCCAGGCGCCGCATTCGGCCACGGCGCAGTTCTTCATCAACGTGACCGACAACGAATTCCTCAATCACACCGCGCCCAGCGTGCAGGGCTGGGGCTATGCGGTGTTCGGCAAGGTCGTCGGCGGCATGGACGTCGTCGACCGCATCAAGGGCGTGAAGACCGGGCGCAAGGGTTTCCACGACGACGTGCCCAACGACGACGTGGTGATCGAGAAGGCCGTCGCGCTCTGAAGTCCCGCGGGCGCAGCGTCGTGAACGGAGTGCCCCATATCGCCGAACTGCAGGCCCCGCCGTCCTGGCGCGCGGCGGACTTCATCTCCGACCTGCACCTGCACGCCGACGATCCCGCCACCTTCGAGGCGTGGCGCCGCTACATGCTGGGCACCCCGGCGCAGGCCGTCTTCATCCTGGGCGACCTGTTTGACGTCTGGGTCGGCGACGACGCGGCTGGCGAAGCAGGCTTCGACGCCGATTGCGCCGCGGTGCTGCGGTCGGCAGCCGCGCGGGCCGCGGTGTTCTTCATGCACGGCAATCGCGACTTCCTGGTCGGCGACGGCTTCCTGCGGTCCTGCGGGGCCACCTTGCTGCCCGATCCCACGGTGCTGGGCTTTGCGGGCGTGCGCTGGCTGCTGACGCACGGTGACGCCTTGTGCCTGTCGGACACGGAGTACATGCGTTTTCGCGGGCAGGTGCGGGCGCCGGCCTGGCAATCGGAGTTCCTGGCCAAGCCCCTGGCGCAGCGCCGCACGCTCGCGCGCGGCCTGCGCCAGCAAAGCGAGGACCGCAAACGGTCCGCCGTCGAGTACCCCGATGTGGACAGCACGGCCGCCGCCGCGTGGCTCGAAGCGGCCGACGCGCAGGTGCTGATCCACGGACACACGCACCGGCCCGCCGACCATGAGCTGCACGGGCGCAGGCGCATCGTGCTGTCCGACTGGGACGCGCGTAGCGAGCCGCCGCGGCTGCAGGTCTTGCGTCTCACGCCGGACGGTGCCCGGCGCGTCGCCCTCTGCTGATGTTCGACTGGCTGCGAAAGCGCCGCGCCGCGCCCGAGATTCCCGACCGGTTGTGGGCCAAGCTGCTGGCCCGCTATCCGTTCCTGTCGTCGCGCCC
This sequence comes from Ramlibacter sp., assembly GCA_023701085.1. Taxonomy (GTDB): domain Bacteria; phylum Pseudomonadota; class Gammaproteobacteria; order Burkholderiales; family Burkholderiaceae_C; genus Ramlibacter. The sequence goes on from JAMPXR010000037.1 coordinate 5,974, forward strand.
GAGCGCCGAATTGACGCGCCTGCGCCAGTTTGCCGCGCAGTTCCTGGCGAGCAAGGAATTCCATGGCGCCAACGGCCTGGTGATCACGGACGCCGTCGCTTTGGCCATCGCGGCGCAGGCCGTGCTGCCGGTGCTGAACCTCGGGCTGGCCTGGTACGACGATTTCGTGGGCATCGTCGTGCACCCGGGCGAGGTGCTCGCGCGCCGAACCGTCACCGATGAACTCGGCGTGGTGCACCACTACGACGAGGTGCTGGCGGGCGAGGCGATGGAGGGCGGCCCGGTCATGGTCAACTGGATCGACGTGGACAGCGCGGGCAGCACCGCCGAACAGGGCTACAACGTGGTGATCCACGAGTTCATCCACAAGATCGACATGCGCGACGGCGCGCCCGACGGCTGCCCGCCGCTGCCCACGCGCGCGGCGCGCGAAGCCTGGCTGGCCGTGATGCAGGCCGAGCACCAGGCTTTCCGCGAGAAGGTCATCATCGCCGAGCGCTTTGGCGGACAGCCCACCTGGCTGGACCCCTACGGCGCCAGCGCGATCGACGAATTCTTCGCCGTCGCCTGCGAAGCCTATTTCGTGAACCGGCGGCGCTTCGACGCCGAGTTCCCGGCGCTCGCGCCGCTGCTGGACGGCTTCTTCGAACCCGGGCGGTCCGGTTAACGCCTCAGCAGCGCCTTCAGCGCCCCTTGCAGGCGACGAGCCGCGCCGGCCTCATAGGCGCTGTTCAGCGCGCGCGCCGCGTCCTGACCCCAGGTCTGCGCCGGGGAGGGATCGTTGCGGCGCGTCAGCAACTGCAGCTGCAACGCGCGCCGCGCGCCCAGGTGCTCGGCCGGCGTCGGGGCTTCGGCGGCGATCTCCAGCCGCAGCAAGGCCTCCGACGCGTCGCCGGACGGCGCGGCGCCCAGGGCCTGGATCCAGCTGCTGCGGACCGCCGGCGCCACCGACTTGCCCAGCTCCTGCAGGCTCGGCACCTGCTCGGGTGTGCGCTGCTCCCACGCGCTCATGAGCTGGGTGAGCGCTTCGCCATGGGCCTGCGCGGCGAGTTTCTTGAGCGTCACCTGCGCGTGCTCGAGCGCGTCGCGCTGGGCCCGGAACGCCACGTCGCCCAGCCGCGGCCCGCGGTCCTCGAATGGCGGCCGCTCGCCCGAACGCCCGAAACCGACGCCCGGACGATCATCGCGGCGCTCGCCAGGCCTGCCGCCCGGCCCGCCCTTGCGGTCGCCGAACCTGCCCCCTCGCCCGGCGGGCGCCGGCTCGGTCTTCTTCATGCCGGGACGGTCGTCGCCTCGCATCGCGATGACGGGCTTGGGCGCCGGCTTGGGCGGCGCGGCGGGTTCGGCCGGCGCCGCGCCGTCGGACTCGGGTGTCTCAGCGGGCGCGGCTTGCGCCTGCGGCACAGCCTCGGCGCTTTCGGCCGGCTGCGCTTCGCTGGCCTGGCTGGCGGCCGCGACAGCGGCGGCGGCCTGGGCCTGGCCGCGCAGCGCCGCTTCCAGTGCGGCCATCGCCGACTTGATCGCCTGCGCGTCGCCCTTCGCGTTGGCCGCTTCGAGCGCCTTGGACGCTTCCAGCACGACCCGGTCGCGCTCGCTCAGGGCGGCGGCCGCCCTCTCGCGCTCTTCGCCCTTGCGGTTGAAGGCGTCGTCTATGGGCTTGCGGAAGGCGTCCCACAGTTTCTGCTCGTGCTTGCGGTCCAGCGGCACGGCCTGGGCTTCGGCCTGCCATCGCTGCTGCAGGGCCTTGACGGCGTCGACGCGCAGCTGCGGCGCCCCGCCCAGCGCCTTGGCCTCGTCGATCATCGCGTGGCGCCGCTCCAGGCTGTCCTTCTGGATGACCTCCAGCGGCGCCGCCGCGGCCTGCATGGTTTCCTTCCACAGCGGCTGCAGTTCCGCAAAGGCTTTCTCGCTCAGGTGGCCGGCCTCGCGCCAGCGGCTTTCGAATTGATGGAGGATGCGGTTGAAGCCCTTCCAGTCGCCGTCCTTGGCCGTCCGGTTGTCGGCGGCCCAGGCTTTCACCTCTTCGACCAGCGCCAGACGCTGGGCCCGGTGTTCGGCCGCTTCCGCCTTGACCTTGTCGAGCCAGCTTTCCACCACCTTGTGGGCTTCGTTGCAGGCATCGTCGAAGCGTTTCCACAAGGCATGGTTGGGAACGCCGCCCTGGTCGGTTTGTTTCCATTGCTCGCGCAAAACGCGCAACTGCTCCTGCATCTTGCGCCCGCCATAGCGCGGCTTGGGCGGCTGCGGTTCCTGACCTTCAACGGGCGCCGGCTGCTCGAACAGCGCCTCGGCCTTGGCGACGAGTTCCTGCCTGAGCTGGTCGGCGCGCCAACGCTGCCAGCCTTCCAGTTCTCCCGCGGCCGCCAGCGCCGCGTGCGCCTGGTTCTCGAGCCGGTCGTCGATCAGCTTGCCATGTTCCTTGAGCGCGTTGCGCAAAGCGGCGGCGGCGCCGGCACTGGCCTTGCCATGGCCCTGCGCGATTTCCTGCTCCAGCTTGGCCAGGACGTCGCGCACCGCCTGGGTGGCCTGGGCACGCACCTCGGGGTCGATCCGGGGCTTGGCGGGCTTGACCGGCACTTCCACGGCGACCCCGCGCTCCGCCCGCAGCTCGTCCGCCCAGACCGGAACCGGCGGCAGCGGCGCGGATGCGTCCTGGGCGGCGGCCACCGCCAGCGCCAGCGCGCTCTGGAACGCGTCCCATACCGCCTGGAGCTGCGCGCGGGACGCTTCGAGCCATGGCGGAAACCGGTTGTCCACGCTCTGCCAGTTCGGATCCGCCACCAATGTCTGGGCCTGCGCCTGCCAGTCGGGCACGTCGGCCGCCAGCGCCTCGGTCGCGGCCTGCGCGTCGCGCCAGGACTTGGTGGAAAGCACCTCGATGCGCTGCGCCAGCAGCACAGCGGCCTCGCGCTGGACCTGCACCCGATGCTGCAAGTCCTCGATGCCCTTGACCCGCTCGGCCAGTTGCGCCTTCAGCGAGGCCAGCGGCTCCCGGCTGAGCGGCGCGCCGGCCTTCGCGGCGTCGCGCTGCCACGCCATGGCATCGGCGATGTTCAGCTTCTGCTGCGCCAGCAGCCCACGGCCTTTCTCGGCCCACTCGGCAGCGATCGCTTCCTGGCCCTTGCTGCGCTTGATCTCGTCGAGCTTTTCGCGCAGCAGCTTGGCCGCGCCCTTGTCGCGGCCGCTGAGCTCGCGAAACACCTCCTGCATCTGCTCGGGGCTCGGATTGGCGGACAGCCACTCGCGCACGCGCGCCGCGCGTTCGCCGGAAGTGGGTGCGGAGAACGCGCCGCCGGTCAGCGTATCGAGCGCGCGCGTGTCGTTGTGTTTGAGGGTGGCTTGGGTCACAGGTCTTTTTGGATCGTTGAGCGAATGCCCCATGGAGAGGCGAGCCCCTATTTTCGCCGCGAATCGGGCCCGGCCATCGGCCGCCGTAACCACGGCTCACAGAACGCCGGCCCACAACACGGACACAGGCAGGCGCAAACGAAAAGAGAAGGCGAAATGAGAAAGCCCGGACAGACGGCGAAACCGCCTGCCGGGCTTGACGGCTGACTTACAGTCATATGCCGCCTGGGTTCGCAGACAGGGAGTATTGGTCCCTGAATGCGCCGGAGGCAACGGATTGCCTCCAAGAGGGGCCGGGGCTACCACCGGAGTGGCCCTACCGGCTGATTGCCCGATCGCTCGGACCCCATGAAATTAGGTCAGTGACCCGCTCTTTTCAAGCCCGACTTTTCAATGGCCGCTCATCCCGCGATTGCCGATATTGGCTTGACAAGCGCGCCGTGCCTGACCTTGAAAAACGGCGTGCAATACCGGGCTGAAAGTACCCCGCCCCTCTTGTTACACCACTTTTTTCGAGTGACTCGGGGTTTCGCGGGATTATTTTCGTATCGTGAGAAACTCGATGACGGCCGCAAGTCTCGGCGACCGCTGCCCGATAGAGCGAGAAACCCGGCAACCCTCGGCGGCATAGCGGCTCGATGCTACATTTTTAATAGCGTCTCAGGTCATGAGGAAGCGTCCGTCGGCCTCGTCCCACACCGGAAATGCCGTCCGGCCGACGTGAAATACTGCCGACCTTCGGGTAAATTGGCCCTCGCCCAGGTTAATTGTGAATAAGAACGTAATTCAATATTCTTGACCGGATATTAGCCAGCCCCCTAGAATCCGTCGACCTCAGCAACGTACTGAGGTCCCAAACCCGCTGCCGAACCCGGCAATGTCGAAGCGCTGCGATGAGTCCGTGACGGGCTCCCGGCCATTCGACGGCGTACCAATCCAAACGAGGAGCCTGACGGTGTGATGCTGCCCTTGCAGCTTCACGACGCAGGTCCGCGCGTAGAAAGGAAGTGCTATGACAGCGCTAACAAAAATGGCCCAGGGCCTGCGAACCTTCGCATCCGACGTCGCCCAGGGCTTTTTCGAAATCACGCACAACAGCTTTGCGCTCGTCGGCCTGGCTGTGGTGTTCTGCCTTGTCGGCCTCGTGGCGCGCCCGGACTTGCGCCAGGCCGGCGAGATCGAGCTGCGCAGCTGGCTGCAGGCGCGGCAGATGGCCGCCGCCGGCATGCGCATCGAATTGGACGCGATCGAGCGGGCCACGGCGACGAATCTGCATGAGTTGCCCAAGCAGCAGGCCGCCGTCGCGTACTGGCTGAGCAAGAAGTACCGGGTCGCGCCCGAACCCGTCGGCGCCCTCGTGGCCGAAGCCTACGAGATCGGCGCGGACGCCAAGCTCGACCCCACGCTGATCCTGGCCGTGATGGCGATCGAGTCCGGCTTCAATCCCTTCGCCCAGAGCTCCGTGGGCGCCCAGGGGCTGATGCAGGTGATGACGCGTGTCCACAGCGACAAGTACGAGAACTTCGGCGGCAAGCTGGCCGCGTTCGATCCGCTCACGAACCTGCGCGTGGGCGTCAAGGTGCTGCAGGAGTGCATACAGCGGGCCGGATCGCTGCAGGCCGGGCTGAAGTTCTACGTGGGTGCGGCCAACCTGGGCGAGGACGGCGGCTATGCCGACAAGGTGCTGGCAGAGCATGCCCGCCTGAAACTGATCGCCGCGGGCCGATCCGTGCCGCTGGCGCAGCCGGCGATCATCCGCACCGTCGCGCCCAGTGCGGAGCCGCCGCCGGCGGAAGACAAGGTCGCAGCCGTATCCATGTGAGCTGGCGCCGCCGCAGCGGTCCGCTACACTAGCGTGGTGCGCGACTGGCGATAGGCGCGGCGTCCTCGGGGCGGCCGGCGCTGAAGTGGGTACAGGCGGGAAACCGCCGCTCGAAACCACTGGGAAGCGCGCCGCCGGGTCCGCCGGCGTTCAGCCGTTCGCCTGGGCAGCCCTTGTTTCAAACAGGGACCACGTCTAAGAAGGACTGCCATGTACCACCGCAACATCCTCGTCGAGCAAGCCGACCCCGAA